>JAHFIC010000053.1 GCA_023246555.1 Candidatus Magasanikiibacteriota bacterium | reverse complement strand
CTTCGCCCGAGCGGAGGATTTGTCGGGTCGTACGCAGTCGTGCGCTTGTCTCGCGGGAAGACAGAGATTCTTGAGGTTGAAGGCATCGAAGTACTCGATGCCAATGCGGACAAACTTCTTTTACCTCATCCGCCCGCCCCAATCAACACCTACCTCGACGTGGATCGGTGGTATGCGCGGGATGCGAATTGGTCTCCAGATTTTGCCGAATCCGCTCGGCAATTCCTCGCCTTATATGCAAAAGAGGGTGGGAAAGAGGCGGATAAAATTGATGCGGTCTTTGCTATAACCCCCACCGTTGTCGAAAGACTTTTGGCAGTGATCGGCGATGTTACTGTCGAAGGGATAATGTTCACCTCGGAAAATATTACTGAAAAACTCGAATATGAAGTCGAATATGGATACGTGAAAAGACAAATTCCTTTTGCCGAGCGAAAGAATATTTTGCATCCGCTGGTGGAGGCGCTCGTTGAAAAATTGGCGTCACATATATTTTTTCAGCTGAAGACATACGCGTCACTTGTGGATGCGGCCATACGGGAAAAACATCTTGTTGCCTACGCACCGGGTAGAGAGTTGCAGAATATGTTCGAGACGATGAATGCGACTGGGCGCATGGTGTCGAGGAAAGGCGATTATCTGCTTTGGGTTGACGCGAATCTTGGCGCTTTGAAAACCGATCATGCGATTCGTCGGCAGCTTTCCTATTCGCTTACGCCAACAACGACCGGGTTTATTGCGTCTGCCTCCATGGAGTATGTCCATGATGGGGACTTTGATTGGCGAACAACGCGTTATCGGACATATGCCCGTGTTTTTGTTCCGCAGGGGGCGGTCCTTATCGGAGCATCCGTACCATTATCACAGGTGGATCGTGGGGAGGAATTGGGGAAACAATGGTTTGGAACGTTTCTTCAGATTGAACCTGGAGACACGCGAACGCTGGCGTTTTCTTATGTGCTTCCTATGATAGAACCGTATACGTTTTTTGTTCAAAAACAAATTGGAACCATAAATCACGGTTTGACGGTTGATCTAAATTTTGGTAAAGATAAGAGGCTTCATGAAGAGACCGATTTACGGGTGGATCGAATTTTTAAGCTGCCGTTATAAGTTGTATGTTAATCAAAAAAGTCGCTATTGATCTTGGAACCACGAACGTGTTGGTGCATGTCCCAAAACGCGGTATTGTCATTAATGAACCATCGGTTGTGGCAATTTCAAAAGAAGATAGGAGTGTGCTTGCCGTCGGTATTGAGGCGAAAGACATGATTGGAAGAACTCCGGACACGATTGTGGCAGAACGGCCGCTTAAGGATGGTGTTATCGCCAATTATCGGACGACCGAGGCGATGCTTCGATATTTTATCAATAAAGCCTTGGGTGGCGTGCGTTTGTTTCGTCCGGAAGTCATGATCGCGGTTCCGGCGGGAATTACATCCACAGAGCGTCGCGCGGTGATTGACGCCGCGATGGCTGCCGGCGCTCGGGCGGCATATATTATTAAAGAACCAATCGTGGCCGCGATCGGCGCCGATATCCCGATTGGTTCGGCATCAGGAAACATGATTATAGATATCGGCGGCGGCACGGCCGAGATCGCCGTGATTTCTTTGGGCGGCATGGTGTCCTGTGGATCGGTACGGATCGGCGGCAATCGTTTTGATGCTTCGATCGCAGAACACATCCGTCGGAAATACGGCCTGGCGATCGGTGAGCGGACAGCGGAGGAGTTAAAAATCGCTATTGGGTCCGCGATGTTTATGGATAAGCCGTTATCGACTGAAGTGAAGGGTCGCGACATGATTGTTGGTCTTCCGAAGACGATCACCGTGACAAGTGATGATACCACCGAAGCGCTCCAGCATGACCTAGAGGGTTTGATTGAGGCTATTAAAGAAGTGCTCCATAAGACCCCCCCGGAACTTTCGGCTGATGTCATGGAAAAAGGGATTATTATGTCGGGTGGATCATCTCAGTTGCGCAATCTCGATGAACTTATCGCTCAGGCAACTGGTGTGGCTTGCTATGTCGCAGACGAGCCACTTTTGTGTGTCGCCAAAGGCACCGGCATCGCTCTCGAGAATTTGGATAGCTACAAACGGAGCATTTTGGCGACGAAATAATGAGCTTCTAAAAAGCTAACAAGCTATGGTGATCGGCATCGATGCGTCACGCGCCAATAAAAAAGAAAAAACCGGCGTGGAGTGGTACGCGTGGCATATCATTGAGGAATTGAAAAAGAATATTCCCGAGGGGCATCGGGTTATTTTGTATTCGGAAACGCCGCTCATAGGTGCTTTGGCAATTCTTCCTCTGCATTGGGAGTCTCGGGTCCTTCATTGGCCGCTGAAGCGCTTGTGGACACAGGCGCGATTATCATGGGAGATGCTCACCCGTCCGCCGGACGTTTTGTTTATACCGGCACACGTCTTTCCGCTCGTGCATCCGAAAAAGACGGTGATGATGATCCATGATGTTGCCGCGAGAACATTTCCTACCAGCTTCAGTTGGTTTGAGCGGTGGTACTCGCTTTGGTCGGCGCGGTATGCGGTCAAGCATTTTGGCCGTGTGATTACGCCGAGCCAGTTTACCAAAAATGAATTGGCTGTCAACTGTCAACTGTCAACTGTCAGCTCGATCCATGTCGTTTCGCACGGCGTGGATGCTCGCTATAGGAAAATTCATGATACGGCGGCAATTGACGAAGTTCTGAACACATATGGTATTCGGCGACCATTTCTCTTGTCGGTCGGGCGATTGGAAGAAAAAAAGAATACCGCAAACGTGGTTCGCGCGTTTGATCGCCTGCACAGTAAGCAGGGAGGATTTCAGAGTCAGCTTATACTGGTCGGCAAACCCGGATACGGCTATGAGAATGTCAAAGAGGTGATCGCTCAAAGCGCGTGGAAACATGATATTCGTTTGCTTGGCTGGGTCGATCCGGAAGATATTGTGTATTTGATGAACGCCGCAGAAGTTTTTATGTTTCCCAGTCTTTATGAAGGTTTTGGTTTGCCCGTTTTGGAAGCATTTGCCTGCGGTACGCCGGTCATTGCTGGTAAAGGATCCAGCCTTGAAGAAGTGGGCGGGGAGGCCGCGTTGTATGTTGACCCAAAAAATCAGGACGAGATTGCAGAAACTGTTCTTCGTTTGAGGAGTGATGCTGTACTCCGCGAGACACTCATTCAAAAAGGTTTTGCACGCGTAAAAAATTTTTCGTGGGTCGAGGCGGCGCAAAAAACAAAAGACGCCCTGCTCAACGGTTGAGAGCGGGGCGTGGCGGAAAAGATCGATTTTGTTTCAGGTCAGCGCTTTGGGCGCGTCCAGTTGTCGAGGTTTTTGAATCCTCGGCGAACGAACCAGAGCCGATACGCGAGCCACGGACCCACGAGGCAGGTGACGAGCGTGAGAACGCTCAAGACCGCATGGATCGGCGTTCCAAACCTGCGCGTTGCCATCCCGACGAGGATTGGCAGAAAGAGCGGCAGGAGTATCGTCCACACGAAAGCCGATCTCCACAAATCAAATTTGAGTTCGTGGAAATTTTTGTCCCCCATGAGGCCTTCCTGTTTGTACCACTCGATCGTTTTTTTCAATCCGACCTTCGGATCGGGGTACTTCGGCTCCCAGCCGAGCGCTCGCAAAGCCGCGTTTGACATGAGCGTGTCGTAGGCGAGAAGCCGCGACATGTCGGGGTGGACGAGCGACACTCGGTCGAGCTTTTTGGCTTTTTTCACGAGGCCGCGATTGGCGTGCTCCACGAGCCAGAGCGGCGCTTCGAGCCAGCGCATGAAGCGGAATCCGACTTCGCGAGCGATGAATCGAGTGACCTCATCGAGCGTGTACACGGCGTCATCGCAGACGTTGAATGCTTTCCCAGCGACGTTTTTTTCCGGCTGTTCGGAAAGGAAAAGCGCCGCGCCGCAGACATCGTCCACATGCACCGTCGACCCGCGCCGTTTGCCCGTGTTCGGCGCAATCGGCCCCATCATGCCGAGGCCTGCCATCATGATCGTGTGTCCAAGGCCGTATTTGGCGCCGGGGCCATAGACGCCGCTGGGACGGATGATGGTGAGAGGAATGTCGTATCCTTGTGCGCGGTCTCTGGCCGTGAACTCTTGCTGGAGTTTACTCTTCAAATAGGATCCATTTATTCCGAACGGCGAGGTTTCGGT
>JAHFIC010000028.1 GCA_023246555.1 Candidatus Magasanikiibacteriota bacterium | reverse complement strand
TACGGCACCCGCGGCACGGCGGCGAGATGAAAGACGCCATCAATACCGTTCATGGCTTTTGCGAGGTCGTTCATGTTCCGAATATCGCCCTCAATATACTCAGCGCCGGCCTGAAACCGCTCACGCATTTTCCCCGCGCTATAATTATCAAGTACGCGAACCGTGTGGCCAGCCGCCAGTAGTGCCTTGACGATATTGGTGCCGATGAATCCGGCGCCGCCGGTGACGAGATAACGCATAGCTTCTTAAGCTTCAAAAGCTTCCGAAGCTTTGGCAGCCTTGGCAGCTTTAAGGAACGGCGAACCAACGGCAATAATTGAAAATCCCGATTTTTGTAAATCCCCATATCGATGCTGAAGCATGCGCCGGCCATCCATAAGAAGCGGGTGTGCCTTACCAGCCAAAAACACGTCCGCCAACCCGCGGAATTGCGGCCAATCAGTCGCAACGACCACAACATCCGCTCCAACAAGCGCCGCGACCTCAGAATCAACATACCGAAGTTGTTGATTTTCAGGAAACAAATTCTGCATCATGGGCTTGGCGGCAGGATCAAACAGGTGTATATGCCTGACGCCTTGTTCCATGCAAAAATTCACGACATCAATTGCCGGGGAATTGCGAATATCGTTGGTATCACGTTTGAATGCAACGCCCAAAATCGCAACTGTTTTCCCGGCCCAATCGAACCCCGCGTCCTTTTTTGCGCGGCCAATAAACGTTTCAAGCTGTCGTTTATTCGCCAGATAGGTTTCGCTGACAAGTGTCGCATCCATGCCAATAGTCTGCAATTGATGCGACAGCGACCGTGCGTCTTTAATAAAACAGCTACCGCCTGCGTATAAGCTATCGTACATGCCCCAATTGCCGATTCGAGGATCAGTGGTTAAAATTTTACGCACCGCCTCAAATTGCACGTCGGTAAATGCTTCACAGGTGCGGCCGATGACGTCAAAACACAACGCAAGTTTGTTGAAAAGGGCGAAATTCGCGAGAAGTTTTCCGGCGGCCGCCTCTTTCGGATTGACTTCAATGTATTCAACGCTAGGAGAGTCGTAAAACCGCTGGTACACCGCCCGCATCACCAAAAAATCCTTTTCCGTATAGGCGCCGACAACTACGCGATCGGGCTTCAGCGATCCTTGAATGGCTTTTCCTTCGACCAAAAATTCAGGGTTGGAAACGACACCGACATTTTCAACTCCGTGCGCATCTAAAATTTCTTGCGTTCGGTCAACCATATTCACTGGTACCGTGCTTTTGTTTACAATGACTAGGTACTTCTCCTGCGTGCCGTTATTTCTTTTTCCCAAAGCCGCGGCTAATTGCTCAGCGGCTTTTACATAAAAGCTCAAATCACTCTCCCCGGTTTCGCCGATTTCCGGCGTCGGCAAGCACATGAAAACCGCATCACATGTGTCGAGGAATTCTTCAACCTCTTTGTAGTCAGTGGTAAAGCGAATCAGTTCTTTATGTCGCACCAAAAGATCACCGAGCCCGTCTTCAAAAAGGCAGGATTCAACGGTATCTCTATCACCGCTTCCCAAGCGGTCAATTTTATTTTTATCAATATCAAAAACAAGCGTTCTGTGTCCGCTATTAGCGGATACGGCTGCTGAGCACGCACCCACAAATCCGGCGCCAATGTAGAGGATGTTCATACTAAGCTTCTTTAGCTCCCAAAGCTTCGTTAGCTTACCACTTTGGCGTACGAATTTCAACCACTCATTGTAGATACTAAAAAATGTTACCGACTGGGCGAACTGAACGGTCTTCACGCGGGCGTATGCGCAGACGGCGCATCGCAAAGCTCTCGAGCTGATACGCAAGGAGGAGAACGGTTCACGTTCTCCTCCTCTTTTATTTTGTTCTGTTTGTTATTTATTGAGCACCGCGCGCGTTCCTGGACCGACGAAACCGACTTGATCGATTCCATTCGCTGCTTGAAATTTCTTCACCGCTTCAGATGTCTTTGATCCAAAGTAGCCGGTCGGTGTTACATCTTTACCCAAAAATCCTAGTGCCTGTAGTTTTATCTGCAATGATTTTACTTCATCGTTTTTAGAACCCACCGCCATGAAACTCTTAAAGGTTACTGCCGCTCCCCCTGCCGCTGGTGCTGGAGTTGCCGCCGGGGCTGAGGCCGGAGCGCTCGCCGCAGGAGTCGAAGCCACAGCTGGCGTACCATTTAATGCCGCTCGCGTTCCTGGACCAACAAATCCAACTTGGGCCAATGCATTTGCCGCTTGAAACTTCCTCACCGCTTCAGCAGTTTTTGGACCAAAATTTCCATTCGGCGTGATATCTTTTGCAAGAAACCCGAGCTGTTGCAATTTTTCTTGAAGTGCTTTCACCTCACTATTATTTGATCCTTGTTGTAGCTGGCTCTTGAATACAACTGCTGGCGTAGCAGGCGTTGCTGGAACTGCTGGTTTAGCCGCTGATACTCCCGGGACTGCTGGCGTAGCAGGCGTTGCTGGAACTGCTGGTTTAGCCGCTGGTGGAGGTGGTGGTGGTTGAGATCCCCCTCCACTCGGGCCACCGCCGCCAGTGTTGCCGCCAGAACTTCCAGTACCAGAACAGGTATTGGCCGCGCCAGGAACAATGTAGATAGTATGGTCAGACGGACCGTTGCTACAATCAATCGTCATTACGGATTTATCGCTTTGACACTCGATTGATACACCATTACAAGAATTATTTGTGACAGTAAAAGTGCTTTTATTTTCTGAACTCATGATAAACAACGAATTTGCCGTGACACCAAGTTCAAATCGATTCGCACTATCATTTACAGCAAATGATTGTATGCCTCTTAAGCTGCTTCCAACGAGATAGTTCAAGCCATTTCCGGGAAAGTTTAATATCGTCCCAGATTCCAAACCAACTTCATTAAAAACGGCAGACGCGGAAAGTGGAAGAAGCACGACAATCATCGCGGCGACATAGAGAAATTTTTTCATATGTGGGCGATGGCCCCCTCGCCGTTTAAGGCAAGGGGGCAGAGTAAAAGTTAGTGCTTCCAGACGTCAATACGATAGAGAATACTACCTGGATCCCTATCATCCGCTATTCCGCCACCAGCACAATACATAAGCGACACGGTGTTTGCCGAAGTTGGAACCACGGAAAGTCGCCCTGCATTAAACGCGTTATCAAAGGTGAGTGGTGAAACTAGCATGGTATCACCCATAGCGGCTCCAGATACCGTTACCGACGAACTGGTACAATCAGTACTTGATGCAGTGGCAGCCAAATCTATTGCGGATGTGAGGAAAGAGAGGTGTCCAGTGATCGGCGTGGCGCTCACTGTACCACCATTACCACCAATAGTAAGCGAACTTGATACGAAAACGTTAGCCAGTGCATTGCCCTGAGCACCTAAATCATAGGTGTTATTTGCTCCTGGAATAATGTTGCCACCGACGAAATGCGTGGATGATACGTTCAATCTTCCGGTAATGTTCAGACTTGATTGGAATGTTGACGATGCATTCGAATGGAGGCCAGTGAGTGTTGAGAGTCCGCTTACGGAAAGAGTTCCGGAAGCTGAAACGCTACCGCCAAGCACACCAGCGCCACCCGTTGCGTCCACAACAAATACTCCACGATTAAAGCCAGCTCCTACTCCCACAAGAAGCGATCCGCTCTGAACCAGCGAGGTTGATGCAGACGATCCAATCGACAGATAATTACCAATGAGTGTAGACGAATTAGTGCCATTTCCTACGTTGACTGAAGATGAGGCATAAATGTCTCTCCACGCTAACCCATTTACTCCAATATCAACGCCATTGTTTGATCCTGGACGAATATTGCCGCCGACGAAGAGGGTGCTTGACGCGTTCAAGTTGCCAGAGATATTCAGACTTGTTCGCACTGTAGACGAAGCTAAGGATATGAATCCACCAGTGAAATTCGTGAGTCCTGTAAGTGTGGAGGATCCCACAGCGACTAATCCATCAATGTTATTCACATAGATGGTCCCGGAAGAGAAAACATCGTTGAACGCTGTGCCGTATACACCGATGTCACGGGTATTATTTGCATCTGGCAAGATATCGCCTGCGATAAACATGGTTGAAGATACGTTCAACCGCCCAGAGACGTTCAAACTTGATGCCACGGTTGACGACGCGCTCGAGATAAACCCAGCCACAAACGTCGAAAGACCAGTGACACTCAGGGTACCACCGACCGAGACATTATTACCGATTGACGTTGCCGCCGATGCAAAACTTAATGGCAATAACATTGCCACTGCCGCCGCTACCAAAAATGCATACAAGGCAAATCGCGCCCACATGCTTTCCCCTAAGGATGAGATCATACCCATTCTTTAAAAAATAAGAATTTATAAACTTGCTTTGGTAATTGTATGAGAAACATCGAGAATTCTATCGAGAGCAGGGTTATACAAAATTGCCCGATCGTCGTACAACAGTAGTTTGTCACCCATTTGCGCACGTTCATAGAATACCGGATCAATCGCACGTAAATTCTCCACATTGGTGACTGTTGCCACGGTAACATTACCATTGGGCAACACCATGTGTTTGCTCACGCTCTTTACTACATCGACAATGGTGGGGTCATCTCCTGTTACATCGCCAATGATGATGTCTTCTCTTTCTTGGTTCACCATCGGCACAACTTTCTCCACAGAAACAGTCTCCGTATTTCTGCGACGAACATCAAACGAAACATATAATATAAAAAGAGCGACGGTGAGTGCTACTCCAGAAACGATAAACAACAGACTTTTCCTTTCGGTTCGCATAACGTATAAAACATTTCGACAGGAGCTGAAATGAAAACGGGTTTAGTATAGCAAACTATCTGCAAGCGCGCTTGTGGATAACTCTATTTTTCCGACTGCAAACTTTTTTCGTATCCTTCATTCCGACGAAACCGCGCGTTAATCGCTCGCCATTCGGGATGTTTTTTGAGAACCTCCATCACCGTTCCGAAAGAAAAATCCCGACAGCACGGAATAACACGCTCCATGAATTCTAGATCCTCCGGCGTATCGAGCGTCCAACGTTCGGTTGACATATCGACCGCTTCTCCTTTAATTCTTAATTCATAATTCTTCATACGAAACAATTCCGGATGCTTCCACATATACGGCGTTACATGCTCGCGCTCAGATGGAAATTTTGCCTCTGTCCACGCCTTTTCCAGCGCCTGAAAGGAAAATACTTCAACGTCAAGGCCATCGGGGTAGGATGGTGGGTGGATATTCGAAGCATAATCGCAATTCCCATCTTCAAACACTCCGATAACCGCATCGATAATCTCTGGATCGAGCAAGGGGCAGTCGCCTGTCAATCGGACAACGACACGAGCCCCATACTCCTTTGCGCATTGGTAATATCTATCAAGGACGTCTTGTTCGCTTCCACGGTATACAAGAACCTCCCGCTCTTTCGCCCAGCGACACAGGGCATCGTCGGCTGGAGCCGTAGTCGTAGCCAAAACAATCTGCTCCACACGCTTTGCCTGTCTGATCCGTTCTATCACATGCTCAATCGCAGGCTTGCCCGCGATGTTCATGAGCATTTTCCCGGGGAGCCGAGTAGACCCCATCCGAGCCTGGATAATGGCAGCCGTGTTCATACGTTCACCATTTTTCCCCTTCTTGAAGATTCTTTCGCGGCACAAATGAGCGAAAGCGTTTTGGCTCCGGTCTCAATCGGCGTGACTGTTTTTTTGCCACTCCGCACGCAATCCAAAAAATGCCTGGCCTCCTCGATGTACATCGTATTGACATCATAGGATTCGATCATCGGATAGAGCTCCAGTTCATGATCTTTTCGGAGCACCACAACCTGTTTTTCACGAATATCCCACCTGATGGTTCCCTCGCTCCCAAAAAACTCAAAGTTGCGCTGATAGACGCGCTGGATGTAGTCCACATGGATTTCACCAATCGCTCCCGTGTCAAATATAAGCACTGCTTCAGCGACGTCTTCGACGTCAATTTCAAGCTTACTAACTTTTGCTGCTACACAAAAAACGCTTTTGACACGTTCCCCCAGAAGCCATGGCAAATAATCAAATTCATGGCTATCAAGCAGAATACCACCGCCCAATTTTTTATTGGCGCTATATCCTTTTCGGTAATCTTCCCATGGATGCCAGTCCGGCAGGTACTGGCCAAATTGACAGCGCGCCGAAAGAATTTTTCCAATCGCTCCCCCCTCCAACAATTCTTTCATTTTTTGAAAACTGGGATAAAATTTCCAATTACTCCCGACCATGGTAACGAGCTGTCGAAGCTGTACAAGCTTCAGCAGCTGCCGAAGGCCTTTTGTATCGTGTGACAGCGGTTTTTCGACAAACAGATGAAGACCTTGTTCGGCGCATTGAATCGCCTGCTCGACGTGAAATCTCGATGGCGAACAAATGAAGGCAATGGCAAATTGCTTCGCCGCACCGGCCGAATCAATCGAAAGAAAATCCGGTTTCCGATCTGGATTCACGTCAACGATAGCGACTTCCTCCCCAAGAGAACGAAGGTTCTTGGCGTGACGCTGACCGATTGATCCGCCGCCGACAATAAGGATGCTCATACCCGCTGTAATCGTTCGTACACTTCCGGCTTCTTATCGCGAAGCGACGGAAACTTTTTTCTCCAATTTGTCACAGCACGCCGATCAATCGTCGCGATATGCATGCCTTCTTTTGATTTTGCATCAAGCACGCGCGTGCCATCTGGCGCGTACACCAGCGAATGCCCATTGTAGGTAATGCCGCCACCCTTCCCGACTCGATTGACGCCAACCACAAACGCCTGCGTATCGAGCGCCCGAGCGCGAAGCAGCGTCTCCCAATGTTCAATGCGCTTTTCCGCCCAATTGGCAATGATGAAAACCACATCGGGTTTCCGTTCAGCGATTTTTTCAAACAGCCCGGCAAATCGAAGGTCATAGCAAATCGTCAGCGCGCACTGCCAATCTTTGAGCTGAAAGAATCCCAACTCGTCTCCAGACTCATATGCTTTGTCTTCGCCGCTGAAACTGAAAGGATGAATTTTTTGGTAGTGCGAAAGCATATTGCCGCGCCGATCAAGAGCAACTGCCATATTTTTTCCGCGTCCGTTCTCGGCAGAAAAAATAACACCAAACACGATGCCCACTCGATGCGTCCGCGCGAGTGAAGAAAAATAAGCCATGGTTTCGCTTGCCGCTTCTGCCTCACCAAATTTTGAAGCGCGCATGGTGAATCCGGTAAGTGTCATCTCGGGAAATACAATCACATCCGCGCCCTGTGCGGACGCGCGGCGAACATACGCCTCGCAGCGCCTCTTGTTTTTCTCCTTGTCCTCCCACGCAATATCCATTTGCGCGAGCGCAATCTTCAAAACCATAAGTCCTACCGCCTCAATTATACTTCCGAAACACCGGTTTTATCGGTTCGCCAATCAGGTATTTCGCTGTGTCTTTCGCGTTGAATGCGATCTTGTACGCCTGGAGGGCTTGCACAAACACCGCCAGCGTCTTTTTGACATCTGCGACTTTATGAGAATACGACACGGGAAACGCGCCTTGAAAGAGTATGCCGCGCCTGATCATTTCCTGATGAAAAATCGTACGAAGAAGCATCGACGGCTTGCCGTCTTTATCTTTGTAGCTCACGAGTAAATTTGGCGGAAAGCCGATCAGTTCGATCGAAGCTTCGAGACCATATTTTTTGATCAGCGCCTTTGTCCCCCGCTCAATCATGCGTCCGATCTTCCACAGGTGATCCTGGACTTTTTTATGCTGCATTTCTTTGATGGTCGCGAGTGCCGCGGCCAAAGCCGTTGTCTCCGCCCCATGGGTCGTCGAGATTAAAAAAACGCGCTCGCCTTTGTGCTCCAACCCGCCCAATTCCATAATGTCTTTGCGTCCACCCAACACCGCGAGCGAATACCCGTTCGCGATTCCTTTGCCATAGGTGACGAGGTCGGGTTTAAGCTTGTGGAGATAGGTTGCGCCCTTCAAATGAAATCGAAAACCGGTAATCATTTCATCAAGGATAAACACCGTGCCGCTGGTCTTGCACAACGCCTGCACGTTCTGAAGAAAGTTGTCACGCGGCTCCTCGGTCGTGACCACCTCCATAATTACGCACGCAATTTGATCTTTATAATCGGCAAACAATTTTTCAACGCTCGCGATGTCATTGTAATTGAAGGTAACGGTGAGTTTCTTAATTTCTTCCGGGATGCCCGCGTCGCAGGGGGTCGTGCCGATGAACCAATCATCATAGCTGAAAAAAGGATGGCTTTTGCACACGGCAATGTATTTCCGGCCGGTATAGGCGCGCGCCAACTTGGTTGCCGCGGTTGTGACCGTAGAGCCATTTTTCGCAAATTTCACCATCTCCACATTTGGAAGCAGGTTCACGAGCATGTCCGCGACTTCGAATTCGATCAGGGCCGGCCGGCCGAAATTCGTTCCCAAATCCATTTGTTTTTTCACTGCCCGATTCACTGGCTCGTACGCATGGCCCAAAGACACGGAACGCAGTCCCATGCACCAGTCGAGATACTTTTTCCCATCATCACCCCAAACAAAACACCCTTTGCCTTTGACAATCGCTTTTGGCGCAACGGCCGGGAATTGATCGTCGCCTTTTGAATAGGTGTGCGCCGCGCCGGGAATAAGGGCATGGCGCCGTTTGAGGAGTTGAGTTTTGGCAGGCATATTATTCTTCTTTAAAAATCTTTATAAGATATTTCTTTCCGCGGTAGTGAAAAAATGCTGGGTACTTTTCATTGTCTACGACACGAAGAAGATTGAATTGCTCGGCGATCGTTTTTTCCGAATCAAGCTCGCTGTCTTTTTGGCTTCGCTTTGGATACATGGTTGCTTCGCCCTCTTGCGCGCGGCCGTGGACATCCGGATAGGCGTCAACAAACTGGAGAATCAGCCGATTGATGCTTTTGCCTTGCGCGTCATGCAGTTCTGACAAAAGTTCGTGGCCAGCGAATGCAATGACGTCCTGACAATATATCACGCCGGCATCTACTTTATCCGCCGCCTCAAACAGCGTATTGACAACTTCATTTTTTCCCTCCAAAATCTGCCAGGTGAGCGGCGACCAGCCCTTGCCGCGTGGCAAATCAGAGGAATGTACCACAATATTGTGCTTGTTTTTCGATCGGACATCATTTTTGATCATTTGCTCCACGCTCAAAAAAAAGGCGATATCGCCCGCTGTCACCTCTTCGGGGCGTTCGGCGACCAGAACGGTGTGACCGCGGCGATTCAATTCAGCTTCAAGCGCTTTCGCGTACGGCACATACCAGCTCTGCGGATTGTCCATGAGAATCGTTAGCTTCATACCGCACCCCCTACAATACCATAAGAAAATATTTTTTGCTCCTCATCGGCAAGCAGATCTCTTGCGGTTTTATCGCGGCCGGATGGCGGAGAATCCCACGACCGATCCAGCGCCGGCTGATTCACAATTTCAAACTCGCCACCTCCGTCTTTTTGCGCTTTGAGAAGCGTGAGGTACGCCCGCACTTGATGATACGGAGAGGTAACCAAAATGATTCGTCGCCATCCGCGTTCGCTGGCCATATGGACAATATGTTTCGCTTGATCACTCGTATTCATGGCTGTGTCATCAATGAAAATGGCCCCTTTTGGGACATTGTTTTCTGTAAGATAACGGACTAATCCGCCCAGATGCGCATCGTTTTCTCCCGGCCGCGGCCCGGTACCGATGAGCGTGTTGTTGCCGGTAATAAAAATGATGGGCGCGAATCCTGTTCGATAGAGCTCCAACACTTTCGGACCGCGATCCAATCGGTCGCCCTGAAGCCAAACAATGGCGTCGGCTGTCTGCGGCTGTTCTTGCAGTACCTGATCGAATAAGCGCTGAAGTTCTGAATTTTTAAATGATGAGGGAATTGCCATATCCAAAGACAGCGGCGTCCCGCGCGGGATATCGCGCGAAGCCGTTTTCCCAATAATTTCATCGACATATCGCGTCGGTAAGCCGGCCGATGGTCGAATGGAACGAATGTTTTCTGGCGTAAACGTGTCCCCCGCCTTCATGTCGGCCACAACAAACAACGAGCGACGAAAAAACGTATTCTGCTTTTCCATCTCATTCTGGCAGCCATAGTTCACACGACCGCGCACCGTATCGAGTATATTGCTCGACACCATCGCGCCCGATCGAATCTGTTCAACCATGGCTTTTAATTCAGCTGGGTCGACCGAGAAGCGCGCGTCAACGCCGCCCGTGCCATGATCCAAAACGACATGCTTTTCAATCACACAGGCGCCGAGCGCCGCCGCGGCAACCGGCACGTCAATGCCAGCCGTATTATCGGAAAAACCAACCACGACGCCAAAACGCTCGGCCATGTCCTGCATCGTTGCCAGATTTACCGACTGGAAATCCGGCGTATCTGAATAGCCGGTAATGCAGTGCAGGAGCGCGATATCTTTCGCGCCATTTTTTCGCAGTGTCTCAACTGCCCCCGCGACTTCATCTTCGGTCGCGAATCCGGTGGAAAGAATGACCGGCTTGCCGGTACGCGCCACCGCGCGAAGCGTCACCATATCGGTCAATTCATACGACGCGATCTTGTAGCACGGGACGTTTAATTTTTCCAAAAAATCTACTGATGTCTCATCATACGCCGTTGAGAAAAACACCATGCCCAGCGATTCTGTGAGCTTTTTTAAATCCGGAAACCACTCCCAGGGCGTATAGGCCCTTTTGTACAAATCATAGAGCTTCTGTCCTTTCCACAATTCCGGATTGTCCTTGTTTTTTACGACAAACCATTCCTTGTCGCAATCGATCGTGAGGGTGTCCGCAGTGTAGGTTTGCAGCTTCACGGCATCCGCGCCGGTTTCAGCCACAGCCGTAATAATCGCCACTGCCGTATCAAAACTTTGATTATGATTCCCGGACATTTCGGCAATGATAAAACACGGCTCTCCCGGACCGATCCGACGAACTCCTTTTGACGTATGTAGAGAAAACATCGCCTCTACTGTAGCGAATTTAAGGTAAATATTCAAGCTGCCACGCCACTTGACAGATACTCCATCGCATCGCATACTTTACCCATGACGCAATTTTCAAAAAAACATACCAATGAACTAGAGAAGCCGGTAACTTTGGGGGTACTTTTGGAATATACCGACAGTTTTCTTATACCAAAAATGGCAGAGCTCATAAAAGAAGAAACAAATGGAGTCGAATATCGTCTAAAATCTTTTGTCAAAGAAGAAAACGCTGGCGCTGAACATCGGCTTAAATCTTATATTGATCGTAAACTCTCCGATCATACGGCCGAACTCTTCAAACGGCTGGACGAACGATATCATACAGACCGTCAATTCAAACAAAAGATCGTTGAACTCCTTCGCAAACACCACATTGGCGCGGCAGAAGATCTGGCATTTCTTGAGGGATTGGCGCAAT
>JAHFIC010000052.1 GCA_023246555.1 Candidatus Magasanikiibacteriota bacterium | reverse complement strand
GCGCGAATCCGCCAAGCCGGGCCGGACGATGGATACTTTTGACGCTCGTCGTACTCGGCGGCGCGGGCTACGCCGCCTATCGCAAACGCGCGGCGATCTTAGAGTTTATTCACAAAAAAAATTTGTCATGAGTATGAAACGGCTGGCTTCACCGCTTCTCACTCCATCGCTCCTTACTCTCCTCCTCGTCAACGTCGCGACGATTGTGATCGCGATTCTTGAAGAGTGGTCACTGCCAACGATTCTCTGGAGTTATTGGGCGCAAAGCGTTATTATCGGCCTGTTTCAATACCGAAAGATGCTTGATTTAAAAAATTTTTCGACCGAGGGTTTGAAGATGAACGGGAAGTCGGTCTCCGCGACTGAAACAAGCAAAAAACGCACCGCGCGATTCTTCATCCTCCATTACGGCTTTTTCCACTTTGTCTACGCGCTCCTGCTCGGTTCGCTCGCGCACAGTGCCGACTGGCGATCGGTACTCATAGCTGGCGCTGGATTTTTTGCCAATCACTGGCTGTCTTACAGAGCAAACAAAACGCAGGACGAAACGCGGATGCAAAATATCGGCCATGTGATGATTTTTCCGTACCTGCGCATTTTGCCCATGCACTTTTTTGTTGTGTTCTCTCTGCCATTTGTCGGAACCGCTCCCGCTCTGATATTTTTCCTTTCGCTTAAAACCGCGGCCGACGCGGCGATGCATGTCGTTGAGCATCGGTATGCATGATAAATGAATACGCCATATGAGCAACAATCGAACCGAATTTAGGGCGTTCATCGTCCTTGTCACCGTCGGCCTCGTGGCAGCCGTGACCGCTTATGCGTTAAAAACCAACGAGACGCAAGTGGAGAAACAGCACCCTCCACTGAAGTCAACCGCGAAGACAGTATCCTCGAAGACAACGGGGTGGCCGCTGCTCTGGGGTCCGCCCAATCCAGACTGTTCACAAAAAAAATCCCAATTTTCTTTTTCCCCAATCAAGGTCAAGGACATCACGCTCATCCAGCCCATGGGTGAACTGGCAGAAGGCCATGTGGTCCCGGGCGAGCACATTGGCATCAACTATGCTCCAAATCCGAAAACGAATGGCGTGACGGTCGTCGCGCCTGCCGACGGCTATATTGCGACCATTGAACGGCACCAATATATTCCGGAAGGCGGATTTAGCACAAAGCTTCGCAACTATCATGTCTATCTTGTGCATGACTGCAACCTCTTTACTGGCTTTGTTCATGTCACCAATCTTTCCAAAGAATTATTAGCGGCCAATCCAGAATTACAAGCTCTCGACAGCGGCACAGTGGATAGCCGCGGTAAAAATATCTGGCCACAGATTCCGGTGAAGGCGGGACAAACGATCGGCACTGCGAATGGCTTCGGTCTTCTGGGCATGGTCACGGTTGACCTTACAAAAACAATCAATGGCTACGCGAACCCGGCAAATTACGAAGCGGAAAGTTGGCGCATGCATGCCGTATCCCCGCTGGCGTACTTTCCCTCATCGATCAAAAATCAACTTCTCGCCAAAAACACGCGCCGGGCAGAACCGGTCGGAGGCAAATTCGATTTTGATATTGAGGGAAAACTTATCGGTAGTTGGTTTGAACCGGGCAGCGGGGGCGTAAGCGGCAATGGAGCCGGACTCAAACGCTGCGGGAATTTCCCTTGTCCGGCCCAAGATGGTCAAATTGCTTTTGTCTACGACTACATTGATCCGGCGCAACTGCGGATTTCGATTGGCCACAATTGGGGGCTTTCGGGACGAACGCCGTATGGCGTAAGTGGCAACGCGCCTGATTTCAAAGACATTGGGAAAAATAATGGCTTGTTACGATATGAACTTGCGCCACTCCGGAATGAAAACAAATCTCATGGCGTTCTTGGTGAGCACGCGGTTTTTACCGAAACGGATGATCAAACCGTTTTCGGCACTCTGCTTGTTCAAGTCATGTCCGAACGACAAATCAAAGCGGAGGTCTTTCCCAACCAGCGCGCTTATCAAGTCCGTGGATTCACGGCGAACGCGCGCCCATACGAGCGATAAGTGAACCAATAAGCACGCTCTCACTTAACCACGGTTTTGAGTGGAATGTTTTGATCACGCGATAAAACGCGAAAATTCACGCGTCCCAAGACTTGCCCGCGCGCGGTTTCCACATCCACACGCCAGCGTCCGGGTTCAACCACGGTTTTGAGCGAATAGCCGCGATAGCCGCGCTTCGTGCCACCGGTGATAGGAAACGTAAGCCGGTCGCGCGATAGCCATTGTTTTTGCGTTTCATCATAATATTGCCAATGATGAACAATCGTTGTTATGAGATCCGCAGGAGCAAATATGGCAGTATACATGTAGACTTTTTCTCCCAGCGCTTTGTGAAATGTGCGGTGAGGCCATAGCCCTTCCCAAAACGATTCTTCTTCTACGCCGAGCGTATATGAATTGCCAGATCGAACAACGCTATGCGCGACTTCCGCGTCTCGCAGAGCGAGCGGTATGGGCGGAATGATATTGAAAAAATACAAACTGTTGATACTAGCGACAATGAAAAATGCCAAAGCCGCCAATCGCCCTCGCTCGCGCTGAATGTGCGGAATAATGCGGGCAAGAAGGAGCGTATACACGAATAGAATGACCAAGCTCACTGCGCTCGCGAAAACAAATACCCATGATGCGAGCGTATGCAGGACAAATGGGAGAATGATAGAAACGAGTGACAGCAAAATGAAAAAAAATACGCTCAACTGCACCAGCGACTTCAAATAATAACGGCGAAACACGTCGTTTGATACCATGAGAATGACGAGGATCGCGATAAACGGCCAGCTGACAAATACGGTTCCGCTAAAAAAATAAAAGATAAACGAGCCGGAAAGCAGCGCGCCAAAAGTGAATTGAATCGCGAACGGCGCCGAGAGGCGCAGATACTGCCAGAAGTCGTATTTCGGGATCCGACCAGCATCATACGCGTTTTGATACGCGATCATGGCTCCCGCAATCCCGAAATAGACGCCAAGGAGAAGAAATGACGTGGTGATGTCAATCGTGGTAAAGGTGATCGCGTCCGCTAGGACGCCTAATACCAAAGTCGCGGGCATTACCCACCGCTCATATTTCTCAAACCAGCGCTTCAGCGCGTGATATCGAATCCATTGTTTGATTTTTTCTTTCATGCGAATGATCTTACACAATCTCAATCACTTTCTTTTTGGCCAGACGGCCATGGACGAGCCGAACCCGTGACGGCGCGACCCCAAGATGCTCGGCGACCAATCGGCATACGGCCTCATTCGCCTTTCCTTCTCGCGCCGGCGCTTTCACCCACACGGCAAACTCTCCGGGCGCTTTTTCCGCGATACGATTTTCTTTCGCGTTCGGCCTGACGGTCACGTGATATTTCATACTGCCAAACGCGCGGCATACGCCTCCAATGCCTGCCGCTGGGCGTCTTGAAGATGAATCCCCGGCCGTTGTTTTTTGATCAGTGCCTCGGCATCTGAAACGGTCATTCCACGATGAACAAGATACGCCGCAACGAGGGTTGGCGCTCGGCCATGACCGTTTTTGCAATGGACAAAGACTTTTTTTTCTTGTAACACTAAGGTTTCAAGCGACTGAACACCGAGCGTAAGCTGATCCGGTGTTGGCGCCGTATGATCCGGTGTGGGAAGCCATAAATAGGCTTCCACGCCAAATGGATGATCAAGTTTGTCCTCTTCCAATGAAATATCGGCTACAATTCCCTCTTTTTTTGCGAGGATCTCGCTAAAATGCATCGCGCAACAGGCGTTGTTGCCGATCGAGATGCCGTCAGTGATATAGCTGTAGTTAAAATCAGGATGTTCGTGCATAGGTTTACAATAAGTTAATAATATGATACCGTGGCGCCCACTTGTGCGCAATCACATATGCGCATAAACGGAGTAAAACATGAGGAAAATTACGGCTCTTTTCACACTTCTCGCCGCGTGCAATTCGCACGATGGCAACGAAACGGAAACTCGCGAGATCATCACTACAGCGAACGCCCTGACGTCGTGCCAAGAACCTACGATGAACTTCGTCCGGGACTGTCTGGCACAGGATTTCATGGGCCCGCAGGGTTCGACGGGTCTCGAGGGTCCGCAAGGCGTACCCGGTCCGGCCGGAGCTTGCCCCGCGCCGTCCTGCCCGGCGTTACCGTTACCTTTTTGGCTCTTTTTCACCAACAATCACCGGCCACTGGGCCGTTTTTTTGATGCTCATTTCGAGTGAACATTTGCCGTTCAAATGTTTGAACTTTGGTCCGCAAT
>JAHFIC010000005.1:30312-32993 GCA_023246555.1 Candidatus Magasanikiibacteriota bacterium | reverse complement strand
ATCCTGTGGTTGGTGATATGCTGTATTACAATATAAGGCTCAATCGGAAACGCGATGCACAATTGGGTAGGCTTTTTCTTCATGCCCAGCGGCTTTGTTTTGACACTCTTGCGGGGGAACGGGTGTGTTATGAGAGTCCACTGTCAAAAGAACTTGAATTATTTCTCAAACAACTCAAATGAAAAAAGCGCAAGGAAAAATTATTGTTATCTCGGGCCCGACTGGCTCAGGGGAAAGTACAATTACCAGAAGAGTATTGGAATTTTTTTCCACCATGGAGCGGATCATTACCGCGACATCGCGTTCGCCCCGGCCAACGGAAAAAGATGGTGTTGATTATTATTTTTTGTCTTTGGTAGAATTTCGCGATCATATTGCCGCCGGAGATTTTTTGGAATATATTGAGGTACCAAGCCGCGGAGTGTATTATGGGACGCTCAAAAAACCCATTGAAGAAAAGCGCAATGCGGGCATTCATCTTGTTGGAAACCTTGGTTGGCCCGGGCATTCATCATTTTCACGGGCATATCCCGGGAGTGTGCTCAGTATTTTTATCAAGCCAGAGAGCTTGTCCGTAATTCGTGACAGAATCATCAAGCGTGATCCAACGATTACTTCCGAAGAAGTGGAACAGCGTGTGCAACATGCCGCGCGAGAGATGCAAGATGCCGAGCACTACGATTATGTCGTGGTAAATAAAGAAGGAAAGATGGAGGATGCTGTTGAAGAGGTTCGTGGCATGGTTGAGTCCTTTCTCGAGAAAGGACAGGCTTGACAAAAGCACGTGTCTGTAGTACGCTTTTTCTACTATTTGACGTTGGGTGATCCATTCCTCAACCTCTCGCTAATGTTTTTTTATGTCAGACGATATTCGTCTTTCCCTTCGTTCGGGAATGATTGTGCGAGTTCACCAAAAAATTAAGGAAACGAATGCTAAGGGTGAAGAGAAAGAGCGTATTCAGATTTTTGAAGGGACAGTATTGGCGGTCAAGCATGGTACTGAGACCGGCGCTACGGTCACTGTCCGGAAAATTTCTGGTGGTGTCGGTGTTGAACGCATTTACCCGATCCATTCCCCGGTGATTGAAAAGATTGAGCTTGTTCGTCAACTCAAAGTTCGTCGCGCAAAACCTTCGTATCTTCGTACCTATACCAAACGCTTGAAGGAAGTAAAAGCAACGTAATTAAATCCCGCCGGAAGGCGGGATTAAGTTGGATCTTCCTCTGGAGATTTTTCAAGAGAACCCCCTTCGCTCCAGGGGGAATGTCTGAGGGTCTTTTCGTTCAGATCGCCGCCGATCCCAAGCGTTCGCCGCACTTCTTCGAGCGCTCGGGCATCCTCCTCGGCGATTATTTTTAGAGTTTTTTCATCTACTACTGTTGGTTCATGTCCAAATCCTCCTTCATCAGGATCTGGTTCCTTAGGTCCTTTGAATTCTTGCTGCAGGTCTAAGACTTGCCGTTCGGTGAGCCGAGCAGTATTTCCTGGATTCGTGATTTCCTCTATAGGGCGTTCATTTTCACTCATAGAAGAGTCTTCAGATATTTTCCGGTTACACTTTTGGTATTTTTTATAATCTCTTTCGGTGTGCCGACCGCGACAATTTCTCCGCCGCGTTTGCCACCCTCTGGGCCCATATCGATGACCCAATCGGCGCATTTGATCACATCGAGATTGTGTTCGATAATTAGAACTGTATTGCCCTTTTCAACGAGCTGGTTTAATACATTCAGAAGCCGTTTTATATCGTCGAAATGGAGTCCGGTCGTTGGCTCGTCGAGAATATAGAGTGTTTTTCCAGTCGCTCGCCGAGAAAGTTCTGTGGCGAGCTTAATACGCTGTGCCTCGCCGCCAGATACCGTTGTCGCTGACTGGCCTAGTCGCAGATAGCCAAGACCCACATTGCGAAGTATCTGAAGTTTGTCGGAAATCGCTGAGACGTCGCTGAAAAAATTGTGAGCCTCCTCGACCGTCATTTCAAGAACATCCGCAATTGTTTTTCCGCGGTAGTGAATTTCTAACGCTTCTTTATTATACCGTTTGCCATTGCACTCGGTGCAGGCAACAAATACATCTGTCAGAAATTGCATGGAAATACGGATGGCGCCATCTCCTGCGCATGCCTCGCATCGGCCTCCTCCTTTGACATTGAAACTGAACATTCCGGCATCATATCCGCGCATCTGCGCCTCTGGAACTCCAGTGAATATGTCGCGGATCGCAGTAAAAACACCGGTGTATGTCGCCGGGTTCGAGCGCGGTGTTCGACCGATTGGTTCTTGATCGATAGAGATTATTTTATCGATGTGGTTTACGCCCTTTAAGGATTTGTACGGAGCAGGTTCTTGTTTTGCGCGATAAAAATGCTTGGAGAGCGCTTTGCCAAGGGTTTCTGTAATGAGCGTGGACTTTCCTGATCCTGAAACGCCAGTGACACATACCAGTTTTCCGAGCGGTATATCAAGATCAACTTGTTTCAAATTGAATCCTGATGCCCCAATAATGCTGAGAAGTTGGCCATTGCCCAGATGATTTTTTTTCGGAATACTCACAGTTTCTTTTCCCGCGAGGTATCTGCCAGTCAGTGACTTGGTATTTTTTCGGATGTCTCCTGGCGACCCTTCTGCCATGATTTTCCCTCCAGCTTCCCCAGCGCCTGGACCGACATCGATCACATGAT
>JAHFIC010000005.1:0-30302 GCA_023246555.1 Candidatus Magasanikiibacteriota bacterium | reverse complement strand
ACAACGATCACGGTGTTTCCGATATCCCGAAGCGTTCGGAGCGTGCCGATGAGTTTATCATTGTCTTTGGCATGCAATCCAATGGATGGTTCATCAAGAATATATATGACATCCGTGAGGCCGGTTGAAAGCTGCGTCGAGAGTCGTATGCGTTGTGCTTCACCGCCCGAGAGCGTCGTAAACGATCGATCGAGTGTCAGATAGTACAGGCCTACTTTGAGGAGATCTTCTAGCCGATGACCAATCTCGGCCATGATCGGTGTTGCAATAGGCATCTGCTCTTTTGAAATCGGGAGCACGGGCACACCCTTTTTATTTTTTGGCATGAAAAATTCGATGGATTCTTCCACCGTCATGGCGACAATATCCGCGATAGTGTAATCGCCGATGCGAACGGCGAGCGATTCTGGCTTCAGTCGTTTCCCATCGCAAATGGGACAAATTTTTTCTCGCATGTATTGTTCGATTTCTTTGCGAATATACTCGGAATCTGTTTCTGCGTGCCGCTGGATGAGGTTGGGGATAATGCCTTCAAATTGTACGCTTTTGTTCTGCACCGTATACGTGCGGCCGTCAGTCCCAAAAAGAAGAATGTCCATGACAGATTTCGGCAAATCTTTCACTGGGGTATTGAGAGAAAACGCGTGTGTTCCTGCCACCGCCTCAAGGAGTTCCTGGTAATAGGATTGATTGCCGACAATCCGGGTCCATGGCTGGATTGCTCCCTCGGCAAGGGTAAGTCGTGGATTTGGAATTGCCAACTCTGGATCCACATCGAGTGTATAGCCAAGGCCAGTACAGCGTGGGCACGCGCCGTATGGACTATTGAAACTAAACGTGCGCGGCTCCACTGGATCAAAAGCTCTCGCGGATGTCGTACAATAGGGGGTTATAGAGTATGTTTCTCCGCCCTTACCATCTTTTTTTGTGAGAATAAGGAAACCGTTTGACAGTTCGAGTGCTTTTTCAACAAACGCGGCGATGGGTTGTTTTTTCACATCGTTCACGCGAGCGATAAGGAGATCAACCGTGTAGGTCTCGTGATGCTCGAATGGGATTTTTTTTGCGTCACTCAATTTGCTTATGGCACCATTCAGTCGGATGGTATCATAGCCAGTCGGATCGAGACGGGTAAAGAGTTCCTTGCCAGTAATGTGCGCGTTTTTAAAGATTGGGGAGAGAATAATGTGCTCCTCGTTTCTTGCTTGGCGGCGGACGATTTCAGTGATTTCTCCTGCCGTATAGCGTTTCACTCGCTCGCCTGAGTCGGGGCAATACTGCGTGCCAATTCGTGCAAAAAGGAGTCGAAGAAAGTCGTAAATTTCCGTGATGGTTCCAACGGTCGATCGCGGGTTTGCCGCAATGTGTTTCTGGTCTATTGCAATGGTCGGGGAGAGGCCGGTAATTTCATCAACATCCGGCTTATCTTGCACGTCCATGAATTGGCGCGCGTACGCATTCAAGCTTTCTGCATAGCGCCGTTGGCCTTCTGCGTAGATCGTGTCAAATGCCAAGCTGGATTTTCCGGACCCGGAGAGACCGGTGATAACCGTCAGTGTATTTTTTGGGATCTTAACTGAAACGTTTTTTAAATTGTGCACGCGTGCGTTTTTTACGCTCAACACGTCTTTGTTCATAACGATGTATCACGAAGTGCTTGCGTGAGGATGGTATCCCATGCGTCTCTCGGGACCACCCCCTCTACTTTTTTGCCATTGACGATGTAGGTGGGGGTTCCGCGGATGCCAAGGCGTTGCGCGTCTAAGATATCTTCTTCGATATTTGATTGATACTTTGCATCACGGAGACAAGCAGTGAATTGGCTTGTATTTAGGCCGACATTCCCCGCGTGCGCAATGAGCGCTGTCTCTTCAAGCGTTTGTTCTTGGAACAATCGATCGTAATACGCCCAGAATTTTTTTTGTTCATGAGCGCAGGCGGCGGCGTTCGCGGCAGACAGAGCACTGGTGTGGAGGACCGTAATGGGCAAGTGTTTGAATACCACCCGAATGACTGGTGCGTATGTCTTACTCATGTCGGTGAATATAGGGTAACTTTCGCGGCAGAATGGGCACTCAAAATCAATAAATGCGACGATCGTGATCGGTGCATCTTTTTGCCCGAGGGCTGGGTTATGGGATCGGAGAAATGGAGCGATGTCGACCGTTGTGTGTGGTTCCGTCTCTGTCGCGTTGGTGATTTTGGTAAATTTGTTACTTCTGAACTCTTGGGTTAAGGCGTCACGGTCGCCATACGCGATTTGCCACAGGTAGTACCCAACAAGCATGATGAAAAGAAGGAATGCGCTGAGGCATGCAAAAAAAACAAACGACGGGAGGTGAGATTTTTTTTCATTGCTCATACTGTGAGAATGGGCATAGTATAGCACGGTGGCAGGTTTGTCAACAGGGGCCAAAGAACGCTTGACAATGGCCTTTCTGTCCGGTATACTCTAGGTCACTTATCTATCCCTCATGGATCGCACATTTTCCTCTTCCCGACCCTTCGGGAGGCCGCGATGCAGAGGTTAAAAGGAAAATAATATGAAAATACCCAGTTTGTTGGAGATGCTTCAGTCCGGCGTTCATTTTGGTCATCAGGTGTCTCGATGGCATCCAAAAATGAAGCCATTTATTTTCGGTGAAAGGAACGGCGTTCACATTATCAATTTAGAGGAAACACAACGGAAGCTCGAAGAGACGCTTGCAGCCGTAAAAGGCATGGCGGCAGAAGGGAAAAATATCCTTTTCATTACATCAAAACCGCAGGCGGAAGCAATCGTGAAACAGGCGGCTATTGATGCCCATATGCCGTACCTGGTGAATCGTTGGGTGGGAGGATTGCTGACGAATTTTAGTGAAATTAAAAAGTTGATTAAGCACTACGTTGATTTGAAAGCACAGCAAGCGAGCGGAGAATTAGAGCGGTATACCAAAAAAGAGCAGTTAGACATTGCGCGAGATTTGGAAAAGAAAGATAAAATGCTATCCGGTCTTACGTCTTTGGAGCGCATGCCGGATGCGTTATTCATTCCTGCCATGCAGCGCGAGAAAACCGCGGTTGCTGAAGCCGTACGCATGGATGTTCCGATCATCGGGGTATGCGATACCAACGCAAATCCTCATCACGCAACCTATGTTATCCCGGCAAACGATGATGCGGTCCGATCGGTTGAACTCATCGTCGGTCTTGTGCGTGATGCAATTGTAGAAGGTCGGATTGAGTGGGAAAGAAAGCAAGCAGCGCAACCAAAAGTTTAGCCAGTTTAGAAGTTTAACAATATGAGTATTTCAACGTCCGATATCGCAAGACTTCGCGCGATGACTGGCGCGGGCATGCTTGATTGTAAAAATGCGCTCGAAGAAGCTCTGGGAAACACAGAACAGGCGGTTGATATTCTTCGTAAAAAAGGCATTGCGAAAGCGGCGAAACGCGCGGGGAAGATCGCAGCCGAGGGGGCGATCATTTCATATATTCACGGTGGCGGGAAAATCGGAGTTTTAGTCGAACTGAATTGTGAGACGGATTTTGTAGCAAAGACCGATGGGTTTCGCATACTCGCAAACGATATTGCTATGCACATTGCGGCATCGAATCCGAAATACGTTTCGCGGGACGATATTCCAGCGGATGTTTTGGAAAGAGAAAAAAATGTGTACCGTGATCAGCTGATTCAAGAAGGGAAGCCGGCGGAAATGATCGAAAAGATTGTTGACGGGAAGCTGATAAAATTTTACGCGGATGCGTGCCTGTTAGAACAAGCATTTATAAAAGATGAAGAGAAAACGATTGAACAGCTTCTAACGAATAAAACCGCGGAAATCGGAGAAAAAATTTCTATCCGCCGGTTTGCGCGATATGAACTTGGTGAAGGGATAGAGAAAGAACGGAAAGATTTTGCCGACGAAGTTGCGGCGCAACTTTCATAAATACATAATAAAAAAAAGACCAGTCTGGATATTCAGGCTGGTCTTTTGGTATAATACAGCTATTCATTCATTGTTATGGACGTATGAAAAAACTTCGCGTTGCCGTAAATGGTTTTGGGAGGATCGGGCGGCATGCCCTCAAAGTTGCGTGGGAGAAACGACATCGAACACGAATTGACATCGTCGCGGTCAATGATCTCACGGATACAAAAACACTCGCTCATCTTTTGAAATATGATACGGCGTATGCGGAATTCCCGCATACAGTTTCTTCAGACGAAAAACATATTATCGTGGATGGGGAGAAGGTTTTGGTATTTGCGGAAAAAGAACCTGCGAAACTCCCATGGAAAGAATTAAAGATTGATGTTGTTATTGAATCCACCGGCCGATTCACCGACAAGGTGGGGGCGAGTCAACACTTGACTGCCGGCGCTCAGCGCGTTGTGATCTCTGCGCCTGGGAAGGATGCTGATATCCAGACGCTTGTCGCTGGCGTGAATGACGATGCTGATCGCGGCGATGCGGTGATCGATAACGCGTCGTGTACCACAAATTGCGCCGCGCCAGTCATGCGAGTGCTCGAGAATACATTTGGTGTTGAAAAAGCCATGCTCACGACGATCCATTCTTATACGGCAGATCAGCATTTGGTCGATGGGCCTCATAAAGATTTACGGCGTGCGCGCGCCGCGGCACAAAATATTATCCCGACGACCACCGGCGCCGCAAAAGCCGTGGGAAAAACAATTCCGCAACTGGCAAAGATTTTTGATGGGCTTTCCATTCGTGTGCCGACGATTACGGTGTCGCTCAATGATACGACGGCGCTTTTGAAACGGACAACCACTAAAGAAGAAATAAATCAGGCATTTGTGAAAGCGAGTAAAACGTACCTGAAAGGCATTCTCGCTGTGTCCGATATGCCCCTCGTGTCAAGTGACTATATTGGCAATCCCTATTCGGCCATTGTTGATTTGGAATTGACGAATGTCGTTGGTGGAAATCTCATAAAAGTTATCGCGTGGTATGACAATGAATGGGGATACGCGAATCGGCTCGTTGAGATGGTAGAGATGATCGGTAGTAAGTAGAGCAGGCAATTATGGCGATACGTTCAATAAAGAATCTTCGGAACTTGCGTGGAAAGCGCGTGCTGGTGCGTATGGACTTTAACGTGCCAGTAAAAAATGGGAAAGTTCTCGAAGATATGCGCCTCGTGGCGTCTCTCCCGACGATTCATTATCTTGTGTCAAAAAAAGCCAAGGTGGTTCTCTTGAGTCATTTGGGTCGGCCCGATGGAAAACAGGTCTCCGCCCTATCGCTTGCCCCAATCGCAAAAAAATTGGAATCACTCCTCAAAACGCCAGTAACCTTTGTGCCGGAGGTGGTTGGATCCAAAGTCGAGCGTGCCGTCTTGGCCATGCAGCCGGGGGATATCCTGTTACTCGAGAATGTTCGTTTTTCTCCCAATGAGTCAGGGAGCATGCCCGTGCTGGCAAAACAACTCGCCGAGTTGGGGGATGTGTTTGTACAAGAGTGTTTTGCCGTAGCACACAGGAAGAGCGCGACTATTTCTCTTTTGCCGAGATTGTTGCCGCAGTATGCGGGACTTCTTTTCGAAAAAGAAATTACTGGCCTTACGCGTGTGACAAAAGCTCCTCCATCTCCATTCGTCGCCATCATCGGCGGTGCAAAATTGGAAACAAAAATACCGGTGATCAACGCACTTCTTCCAACCGTGGATACCATTTTGGTCGGCGGCGGTATTGTGAATACCTATCTCAAGGCAAAAGGGTATGGGGTTGGAAAATCTCTTTTTGATGAAGCGCTTACAACAACAGCACTCGCTTTTGGGAAAAAGAGAAAAATCGTTTTTCCCGTAGACGTAGTGGTAGGGAAAACGTTTGGTCATCATGGGCGGCGTGTGATTCTGGGTAAGCATCCGCACCAGATTTGCAAGACAGGTGAAGCGATTCTCGATATTGGACCCGGAACCATACGGCTCTACGCGTCATATATAAAAAAAGCCAAGACACTTCTATGGAATGGCGCCATGGGGTTTTTTGAACAAAAGCCGTTTGATGTTGGCACGCGTTCTGTTGCCCGGCTCATTGCGTCGCAGACAAAACGCAAAGCGTTTGGTGTTATTGGCGGCGGGGAAACAATTCAAGCAATGGAGCTCGTCCATATGAGCGAATACGTCGATCTGATTTCGACCGGCGGCGGTGCCATGCTTGAATTTCTGGCAGGAAAAAAATTGCCGGGGATTGAGGCGCTGAAACGGTGAGGGGCGGTGGACTGCGAGCGCAATCAAAAATCGATTTTAGCACACCTGCATGGTATACTAAAGGGCAGTATATTATTTCTAATTCTTCACATGGTATGCCTGTCGAACAAAGAGGGAAAAAACACGGAGCGTTTTTTGAAAATGAATTTGCGCGGAAGCTGGTGGCAACGCTTCTAGGAGTTTTTTTGGTGTATAGTATTGTCTTTTTGGCGGCACGTATTCGCAATGAGCTTCAAGCATATCGTTTTATCGGCCAATCACCGAAGAGTGAACGGACGATTCACATAGAAGCAGATGCGAAAGTCACGGCGGTGCCTGACATTGGGATTGTGACCATGGGCGTGCAAATGAAAGGTCAAACGGTTGCGGAGGTGCAGGGAAAGAGTGATGCGACCGTACGAGCGCTGATTGATAAATTGAAGGGTCTTGGTGTTGATCCGAAAGATATTCAGACGACAAATTATAATATTTACCCAAAGACACAGTGGACCGAGGAGCGCGGCGAAGAACCGGACGGATATGAAGTCAATCAACAAGTGACAATCAAAATTCGTGACTTGAGTAAAGCCGGCGCTGTGCTGGCTCTTGCCGGGGATGTCGGGGCGAATATCGTCCAAGGTGTGCAATTCACGATTGATGATCCCGAGACATACCGGAGTCAGGCGCGGGATCTTGCGCTTCAAAAGGCGGGTGAGAAGGCGGTGAAACTTGCGCGGGCTCTTGGCGTGTCATTGGTGAGCATCGTTTCTTATAATGAGTTTGAAGCCGATGGAAAAGAGTTTGGTGGGATGTTGTACAGCATGCGGGCTGATGGGCTTGGCGGCGGTCCTGCGCCGTTTGAATCTGGCTCAGCTGATGTGGTTATGCGTGTGTCGGTGACCTACGAAATTCAATAGAGAATAGCATTCCAATTTCACCCCGCCAAAGGCGGGGTGTTGCGTTGTATTTCAAATAAAGATGATGTAATCTACAGGGCATATCAATAAAGGAATTATGTCAAAGATTCAAAAAATTACGGCACGGGAGATTTTGGATTCTCGAGGAAATCCCACAGTGGAGGCGAAAGTGTTTCTTGACGATGGAACTATTGGCATTGCGGCCGTTCCAAGTGGGGCGTCCACCGGAACGCATGAAGCTGTGGAACTTCGCGACGGAGCGCGGAAACGCTACGGCGGCAAAGGAGTGCTCAAAGCCGTGAAACATGTGAATACGATTATTGGACCTAGGATTGTTGGCAGAGATGCGAGAGAGCAACAAGGGATTGATGAATTCATGATCGAACTCGATGGTACGCCAAACAAAAAGAAACTTGGGGCGAACGCGATTCTTTCCGTATCACTTGCCGTGTGCCGGGCCGCTGCGCTTTCAGCGCATGTACCACTCTATCGATATATCCGCGATGTTTTTCGATTCAAGGAAAAAGACTGGCGCATGCCAGTCCCTATGATGAATGTGATCAATGGCGGTCGTCATGCCGATAACAATCTGACTGTACAGGAGTTTATGCTGCTGCCGGCGCACAAAGAGTTTTCTGAACGCGTTCGCATGGGCTCGCAAATTTTTCATTCTCTTGGCGCGATTCTTCGTGAAAAAGGGTATGCGACGAATGTCGGAGATGAGGGCGGATACGCACCCGAACTTGCCAACAACGAGCAGGCGCTTCAACTTTTGGTTGCGGCAATCAAAGCGTCGGATCTCGTGCCAGGAAAACAGGTGTACCTTGGCATGGATTTAGCCGCGAGCGAATTTTATCATGCGGGCAAGTATTATTTTTTGAGTCAAAAACAGGCATCGAGTTCGGATAAAATGATGAGCGTCTTAGAGCGATGGATAAAAAAATATCCACTTATTTCTCTCGAGGATCCTCTGGCTGAGGATGATTGGGAGGCGTGGTCACAGCTCACCAAAAAATTTGGCAAACACGTGCGAGTGGTGGGAGATGATATATTTGTGACGAATATCCAAAGAATACAGCGAGGAATTGAACACAGTGTCGCGAATACGGTCCTTTTGAAGCCAAATCAAATCGGCACTCTTTCCGAGACGATTGCCGCGGCAACCTTGGCTCGCAGGCATCGGTATGCAATCGTTATTTCTCACCGTTCCGGTGAAACGGCCGACACATTTATTGCTGATCTTGCCGTAGCGGTGAATGCGGAGTTTATTAAAACCGGATCATTATCGCGCTCGGAGCGAGTGGAGAAGTATAATCGTTTAATGGAGATTGAGATTGAAACCAAAAAATAATTTTATTATTCCGTAATTGAGACATCATTTTTTCATCGTATGTCTCGTCCAAAGCCAGTTGTTCTTGCGATTCTTGACGGATGGGGTGTTGCTCCGCCGGGTGAGGGGAATGCCATAGCCGCGGCGAAAACACCCAACATCGACCGTTTTATTCGCGAATATCCCGCGATGACGCTTTTTGCGTCGTCTACCGAGGTCGGATTATCATTTGGGGAAATGGGAAATTCAGAAGTTGGGCATTTAAACATAGGCGCCGGGCGCGTGTATTACCAAACACTGCCGCGCATCAGTACCAGCATCGAAGACGGATCTTTTTTTGAGAACACAGCGTTCATGCAGGCGGCAGACCATGTCCGCACACGTCGATCTCGACTCCACCTTATCGGTTTGGTAAGTCCTGGGAATGTGCATGCCAGCGAGGAGCATTGTTACGCACTTCTCGAGTTTGCGAAGCGCGAGAAAATCAAAGATGTGTTTGTTCACGTCATTTTGGATGGTCGAGACACGACGTACAATAGCGGCATTGATTTCGTCCGCCGTTTAGAAGAAAAAATGAAGACACTTAAACGAGGTGCGATAGCAACACTTTCCGGTCGGTTTTATGCCATGGACCGAGATAATCGATGGGACAGGATTGCGGTGGCATACGGCGCGATCGCAGAGGGGGTTGCTCAGTCCTATGATTCCGAGCCGCTTCATGCGATTGAAGCATCATATGCGGCAAATATCTACGACGAGGAATTCGCTCCGGTTGTTATTGGGAGTGAGGGCAAACCAGTTGCGCGAGTGGAAGACGGAGATGCAATTATTTTTTTTAATTTTCGTCCAGATCGTGCGCGGGAATTGACCCAAGCATTTGTTTTGCCGAGTTTTGCGAAATTTAACCGTCGACACATTCAAGATTTGCTGTTTGTGACGATGACGGAATATGAAAAGGAAATACCGGTTGTGGTCGCGTTTCCGCCAGTTGTTATCCACGGATGTCTTGCGGAAGTCTTGAGCAGTGCTGGGTTAAAACAATTTCACATCGCTGAAACGGAAAAATACGCGCACGTCACTTTTTTTTTAAACGGGACCATTGAAGCGCCGTTTGTCGGGGAGGAGCGAAAAATTATTCCCTCGCCGGCTGTGGCATCGTACGCCGTGGCTCCGGAGATGTCGGCGCGAGAGATTGCGAAAGAAACAGTGAGAGCGATTGAGTCAGGTGATTATGACGTTATTTTCGTTAATTTTGCCAATGCCGATATGGTGGGGCATACGGGTGAAGCGGTTCCGACAATAAAAGCTTGTGAAATCATTGACGAGTGTCTGGGAGATATCGCATCGCATGCGCTTGGTGTCGGCGGCGTGCTTCTTGTTACCGCAGATCATGGAAATGCCGAAGAAATTATGAATATCCAAACGGGCGCAATCGACAAAGAGCATAGTACGAATCCCGTGCCGTTTTTGATTATTGGGAGCGCCTATAAAGGCCAGGCCGGACCGGCCGGGGATCCGCCAGAAGGCGATCTATCGCTTATGCATCCGGTTGGGATCTTGGCAGATGTTGCACCAACAGTGTTAAAAATCCTTGGTCTTGAACCGCCAGAGGAAATGACCGGCCGTCCGCTTATATAAATTTGTCCACCTTCTTCCTCATTTATGCGATCGGCAGGGATTTTTTTACATGATCAATAATCAGATTTTCTGCTTCCTGCAATGTTTTGTCTTTCAATACGCATGAAACCAGTCGATCATCTCCAGTCGGGTTAAATGGCTGAAGCAGTTGTTTAGCGCGGTAGTGTTTGTCTGTTTTGATGAGCACGTGAACACCATTTCCATCAGTAGTTTCGTGTTCATGCATGAGTACGGTAATGCCAGCATCTGGAGAATTGCTGATAAGCTCATCGATCACATCGACCAACTCGTGCTCCATTGCCCCAGTTCTTGCGAAATCCTCTCGGGTGAGGGTGCTCCACACCAGATGCCGTTCACGATCGTGTTTCAAGTGGGAGAGTGCCGCACCCCATAATTTGAGCGCTGAAATGGTGCGTGTACGGAAAAGATGCTGAACGATTTTTTCTCGATCAGCCCCAAGAGCAACCAATGCGCTGGCGTGTTCGAGAGTTGTCGGTTTCGTTGCGTCATTTTTGAAACTGCGCGTTTTCGCGATGATGCCGGTCAAAAGGGCGGTCGCAATCGATTCATCAATGTATTCATCGCCGATTTTTTGCATGAGTTCAAATATCACCTCTGCCGTGGTGGATTTGGTGAGATCAACCAGGTTGATCTGTCCGAAATGTTCGTTCGCGGGGTGATGATCGATGTTCACGAGCGGCGTGGTAAAGAATAATTCCGTATTTTCTTCATACAGCCCGCCGAGCGCATGAAGGTCGGCAGTATCGAGGACAATGATCGCGTCATAGAGAAATTCCGACTGCGCCGTGCGGACGCGGTCGCGCGTCAAGAAGCCGCTTTTTGGCATGATCACGATGCGAAGTTTTTCATTCTGGATATCGTACGAGAGCGATTCAACTCCGACGTCTTTCACATCAATGGATAAGGTAAATTTTTGCAGATGGTTGGCATGGGCGTGAATGGTTTGGAGGTCGGTAAGGAATCCAAATCCATTCCGTGGCTCAAAGCAATCAGAAATAATATCCACTTCTTTGCCGAGTTTTTTTAAAAAAAGCGCCAGCGCGACCGCACTGCCGATCGAATCGCCGTCGCCGTGTTTGCGAAAAACAAGAAGCACTCGCTTGCGCTCGGCAATAAGTTCCTTGAATTGTGTTTCAATATCACGTGCCACAAGACTCTTATATAAAAGTATTGTGTTGGTGATCCCTCCTTGACCACCCTCCCATATACTGTTACTCCACCTATTTCTCTTTCTCCATCTTTTCGAAAAAGATCGCGTAAAGATCGCCAGAACTGCGATACCAGAGTTTTTTCCACAGAAGGAGAACCCCGATTGGATTGAGAATCACGGCGACCCTCCTTCCTTCTGTCGGCCCGAGAAGGATGACCGTGCCGAGGCGTATCGCGATCTCACGCCCTGACGGGGATTCGATCACAAGAGTCGGCTTCCTTACCCGGTCGCCTTCCTGCCTGGAAGCGTAGAAAAGGAGAGCGGTAATGATGACGCCACCAGGTATGAAAAGAGCGATGAGAAGTTGAAAAAAGAGACCGAACAGCAATGCAATGACTCTCATTTTTATTTCCTCACTTCTTTTCTAAATCCTTGATTCCATTAAGATTGCGGGTCAACCGTCGATCCGGTGGAATCGTCCGGCCGATTGAACTCGTTTTGTCGCGGTTCCAGAAGAGCGCCGCGACAAAGATTGCCGCAACGATCATCGCCGCGACCCGCCAGCCGTTGATCGGGCCGGCTTCTTCTGGGAAAGCCATGACCAGAAGGAAGAGTCCAATCATGAGTCTGTCGAGCATGTGTCCTCCTTCTCCCCTCTGTACGCTCGCAGTCATCAGAGGGTAATAAAAAAGCATAGCACAAAAGATTCCTTCTGTCAACGGCATGATCCTCTTCGGAAAATTGCCTTTTTTCGCTTATTTTAGTACCCTATTTGTATGCGCCTATGAAGGAACTTTCGAAGGCATACGAAGCAAAAAAATACGAAGACGCTATCTATAAACGCTGGGAACAAAGCGGATTTTTTGATCCGGATGTATGTATAAAAAAACGAGTGTCCAAAAAAACTGCTAAGCCATTTTCTATCGTTTTACCGCCGCCAAACGTCACTGGCACGCTTCACATGGGGCACGCGGTTATGCTGGCGGTTCAAGACGTCATGATCCGGTACCACCGCATGAAAGGCGAGATAACCCTCTGGCTTCCGGGAACTGATCACGCGGCGATTGCAACGCAAACAAAAGTGGAGAAAATGATTTTTGATGCAGAACACAAGACGCGACAAGACATGGGGCGAGAAGCCTTTTTGCGCCGGGTGGAGCAGTTTGCCCGGGAATCGCACGACACGATTGTCAATCAATGCAAAAAGATGGGGGCAAGCTTGGATTGGTCGCGTGAAGCCTTTACGCTCGACGATGCGAGAACTCTCGCTGTTCGAACGATGTTCAAACAGATGTATGATGATGGCATCATCTATCGGGGCGATCGCATTGTTAACTGGGATCCGGTCATGCAGTCCAATGTGTCGGACGATGAGATTGAATGGAAAGAAGAGACGACTGCATTTTATTATTTGAAATACGGTCCATTTGTGATTGGCACTGCTCGACCAGAGACAAAGTTTGGCGATAAATACATCGTCATGCATCCCGATGATCAGCGCTACAAGAAATATCAGCATGGACAAAAGCTCGAGGCGGACTGGTTGAATGGCAAGATTACGGCGACGATCGTCAAGGACAAAGCCGCTGACATGGCGTTTGGCACTGGAGTCATGACCATCACTCCATGGCATGATGCGACGGATTTTGACATCGCTCTACGGCACAAGCTCGATCGCGAGCAGATTATTGATTACAACGGAAAACTTCTGCCAATCGCTGGCGAGTTTGCGGGTTTGGATATTGTCGAGGCAAGACCAAAGATCATCGAGAAACTCAAAACCAGAGGGCTCCTAGAAACCATCGATGAGAAGTATGTTCATCGGGTCGCGACGAATTATCGCGGCGGTGGCGTGATTGAGCCGCAAATACGGAAACAATGGTTTATCGGCGTGACCAGAGAATTTCAGCGTGGCGGAAAAAAAGTTACGCTCAAAAAACTCATGCAGGCGGCGGTAAAAAACGGCGATATTGAGATTATTCCAGATCGATTCAACAAGACCTATTTCCATTGGATCGATAACTTGCGCGATTGGTGCATCAGCCGACAAATTTGGTATGGACACCGGGTTCCGGTATGGTATCGGGGGAATGAAGTTTTTTGTGGTGTTCAATCTCCGAAAGGCGCTGGTTGGGAGCAGGACCCAGATACGCTTGACACCTGGTTCAGCTCCGGACTTTGGACGTTCTCTACTTTGGGCTGGCCAAAGAAAACGAAAGATCTTGTCGCGTATCACCCGACGTCCGTTCTCGAAACCGGCTACGATATCCTGTTTTTTTGGGTCGCGCGGATGATTCTTATGACCACGTATGCATTGGGCAAGGTTCCATTTCAAACCGTCTACTTGCACGGCCTGGTTCGCGATGAACAAGGCAGAAAAATGAGCAAGTCGCTCGGGAATATCATTGACCCTTTGGATATGATTTCTCAATTCGGCACCGATGCGACCCGACTGTCCCTGATTGTCGGCAATACGCCAGGGAATGACATGAAATTGTCGGAAGCAAAAGTTGCCGGTTTTCGGAATTTTACCAACAAGCTCTGGAATGTCGCTCGATTCATGCTTTTGAATGTCAAAAAGCCAAAGGTCATTATCCAGCGGCCGCAAGGGAAAACGCTGGCCGACAAATGGATACTGGTGCGGCTCACGGCGACCATTCAAGAGGTGACGACACGGCTTGAAGCATACAATTTTTCTCTTGCGGGGGAAACGCTCCGCAGATTCACCTGGGACGAGCTTGCGGATTGGTATTTGGAGATAGCAAAAGTTGAAGGAAACAAAGATCGTATATTAAACTATATTCTCAATACCATCTTAAAGCTCTGGCATCCCTTTATGCCATTTGTGACCGAGGCGATTTGGCAGGAAGTGTATCGAGGGAAGACCGTTCTTTTGGGGGCTCGGTGGCCGGAAGCAAATACATTGACTTCCGCGAAGAAAATTACGCAGGAATTTGCACTCATGCAATCGATCGTCATTGGATTGCGCGCGATTCGTTCCGATTACCGGATCGACCCCGCAAACAAAATTCCCGTTTTGATGAATACTCGGAAACAAAAGAAGCTCTTGCAAACGTTGTCGCCGGTGATCCGCGACCTGGCGAGAACTGGCGAGATGACGGTAGCGACCAGTGTCAAACGACCAGTAGCATCTGTCGCATTTGTTGTACAAACAGGAGTGGAAGTCTTTGTTGATCTCCTTGGGGTGGTGGATAAGGAAAAGGAACGCATGAGATTGCAAAAAGAAATTGACACTCTAGCGCCGTACGTGGCGAGTCTTGAAAAAAAGTTATCCAATGAGCAGTTTGTGACCAATGCGCCGTCATCAGTCGTGGATGAGCAGAGGAGAAAGCTGAATGAGACGCGAGAAAAATTATCAAAAATAATAGCACAACAAAAATCATTAAGCTAGTATTTATATATATATTATGACTGAAGGAGTTGCACGAAGGCCACCATCGAGAGGAGAATTTCTGCCGCCGGAGATGTTTCGAACACCTAAAATTTTTGACAAAGAGGGGGTCACGAACATACCAAAAGAAATAGAGCAGCCAGAAATACCGCTAGATATAGAAGTTGAGTTAGCTTCGGTGAAGCGTTCTCTTCGGGAACAAACTGCGGCAGTTGAAGGTTTTTATGCCTCATGGACTGATAGATTGAAAGAGTGGTCGACAGGAGACGCCGAGAAGCTCCGGGGGCGTCGTGAAGAAATTCGTGAATTTTTACGTGCAATGGAAGATGTGCCGTTTCTGCGATCACACGATTCCTATGGAGCAACAATTCTTCCGACCAGAAGATTGATGCCTGAAGTCTGGCATGATACGAATAATCCAGCGGCGGCATTATTTGCGTTAAAGGAAATTTTGGACGAAGATCTTGTGGGAGAAGATATGCCTTTGATCCAGGAGGAGCTTTTGGAAATCGATCTTGGGATCGCGCAAATGATTTCGGTTTTGAAAGATAGCCAACTGCGGCATACAGAATTAGAAACTATTCCATTCACCTATCCGCGAGAAGCGCTCAATATTGATTTATTACGGCGAATGATGAAGACTGCCTTTCTTGGGAATCTGGAAGCAAATGTTTCTCTCGGGCCGAATGAGGAGCTGTGGACCGTTCCCAGTCTCATCGATAACGCTTTTTCCAATATTGTCCAGAATGCGAAGAAAGAGGCGATCGGCGCCGATGCGTTTCTCACTACGATGACACGGGAGGGAGATGAACTTGTTATCCGTATTATGGACAATGGCATAGGGATGAACCCCGATCAGTTGGATCCGAAGAGCTCATCGTTCGTTCTTCGAGGGAAATCGGGTACTGGCAGTAGCGGTTCCGGGACTAAATTTTTGGACACACGCCTTGAGAGCGTTCAAGGGCACTTGATTATCATGAGTCGAAAACGATCAAATGAACCGCAACCATACGCCACTTTTGCCTCCGATAAACGATCGGTGAATTCGCCAGCCGAGGATTTTATGTTCAACACGATTTATGAAATGCGTTTGCCGATTCGGAAAAAGGAAGTCGCCGGCTCTTTTGGGAGAAAACAAGTGTCAAAATAATTGGCGGCATAATTTATAGATATATGATAGATGTGGCTGCAAAAAAAATTGAAGAACTTCTTACTCGCGGGGTGGAAAATCTGTATCCCAAAAAGGAATTTTTAGAACCGCTCCTCAATTCCGGAAAACAGCTCACCCTCTACACGGGTTATGACCCAACCGCGCCAACGCTCCATATCGGCCATGGTATTACACTGCTCAAACTTCGTCAATTTCAAGAATTGGGGCACAAAGTGATCATGCTCATTGGAGATTTTACGGGCATGATCGGGGATCCGACAGATAAATTAGCAATACGGAAGCAGTTGACCCGCAAAGAAGTACTTGCCAATTGCAAACAGTACCAGAAACAGGCCAGCGTGTTATTGAAGTTTTCCGGAAAAAACAAGGCCGAACTTCGGTTTAATAGCTCATGGCTTGCAAAATTCCGTTTTGGTGATGTGCTTGAGCTAGCGGCGCACGTGACGGTGCCGCGGCTCTTGGAGCGGGATATGTTTCAAGAGCGGCTGAAACATGGTGGCACGATCCACCTCCATGAGTTTTTGTATCCGGTGATGCAGGGTTATGATAGTGTCGCCATGGATGTGGACGGGGAAGTCGGTGGCAACGATCAGACCTTTAACATGCTGATGGGACGGGAGCTCATGAAAGAACTCAAGGGAAAAGAAAAGTTTGTGTTGACCATGAAGCTTTTGGTCGACAGCACGACCGGGAAAAAGATGAGCAAATCCGAAGGGAATATGATCGCGTTTTCTGATATACCGGAGGATATGTTTGGCAAAGTCATGCGCTGGACTGATGAGATGATCCTCTCCGGTTTTGAGCTTTGCACGCGCGTCCCGATGGATGAGATTGAGTCGATGAAGAAAGAAATGAAAAACGGTGCCAACCCCCGCGATTTGAAATTGCGGCTCGCAAGCGAGATCACCAGGACTTTTCTTGGAGATGTGGCAACCAAGAAAGCCGCGGCCCATTTTGCGACTGTCATCCAAAGCCACGAGAAGCCTGCAGAAATTCCAGTCATCACCCCAAGCGTCTATGATATTTTGACCGTGCTGGTCGAGGCGGGGTTTGTGAAGAGTCGCGGCGAAGCCAGACGCGATATCGAAGGCGGTGGCGTGCGCGTAAACGATAAAAAAATTTTTTCTCCCGAAGTGGCGGTGGCTCTTGGCGATGTCGTACAAAAGGGTAAGAGGTTTTTTGTCCGGGTTCAATGAGTATGATGGAAAAGATTGAAGAAAAAATTATACGACTCCTTCGGGGCGCGGGTGTGGCAGGTGAGATCACGCTCACGCGGCCGCCAAATTCTGAGATGGGTGATATTGCGTTTGCTTGTTTCGATATGGCAAAAGCGGAGAAAAAGAATCCGGCAGATGTTGCAAAAATTATCCACGACGCGCTTCGGAAGAGGCGGTCATCGTTCGTTCAGCGCGTGCAGTTTAGCGGGCCATATGTAAATTTTTTTCTTTCAACTTCCGCGCTTGCGGTTCTTGTCATTCGCGATATCGAAAAAAAGGGAACGCGGTATGGCGCTTCAAAAATCGGCAAAGGAAAAAAAATTATTATTGAATATCCCTCGAACAATACACACAAAGAGTTTCATGTCGGGCATCTTCGAAATATTTGTATTGGAAACGTGCTGGTTGAACTTTACAAAAAAACCGGACATAAAATTATTCCCGTGAATTATCTCAATGATTTTGGCGCTCATGTCGTACGTTGTTTATGGGGATTGCAGAAGTTTCATGGAAGAGAAAATCCGCCGCAAAATAAACAGAAATGGCTTGGAGATATTTATGCGGAAGCGAGCATCTATGCCAAGGAGCATGCGGAGGAAGTAAAACCGGAACTTGACGCGCTTCAAGGAAAATTGGAAGGCCATGATCCATCAGTGTGGAGGTTGTTTATGGAAACACGGCAGTGGAGTATTGAGGGGGTTCAGGCGCTTTTTCGTGAACTCGGTGTTGTTCATCGCGCGGAATTTTACGAAAAAGACGTGAAAGCGCGAGGCCAGGAGATCGTTGACGCGCTTTTGAAAAGCGGGATCGCCAACGTCGGCGAAGGCGGAGCCATTATTGTTGATCTCAGTGCGTATAAACTTGATATCGCGCTTCTTCGAAAGTCTACCGGTGCGGGGCTGTACCTCACGTCGGATTTAGCGCTTGCCGAGAAAAAATTTAAAAAATATTCTGGCGCAGAGGAAAGCATTCATATTACCGGCATGGAGCAGAACTTTTATTTTCAACAACTATTTCAGGTACTCAAACTTTTTGGATTCCATGAAAAAATGACGCATATCGGATACGGACTCATCAACACGAAGACAGGGAAAATGTCATCACGTTCTGGCAACGTGATTTTGTATGAGGATCTTCGCAATGAGATTCGCCACAAGGTGAAGAAAGAAACGACCGACCGGCATGCGGATTGGCCAAAGGAGCGAATAAATAGTGTTGTCGATTCTTTGACTCACGCCATTCTAAAATTTACTCTCCAGAAGCATGAAGCAGAGAAGAATATTATTTTTGACATCGAAGAGGCGGTAAGTTTTGACGGGTTTACCGCGCCATACCTACTCTATGCTATAGCGAGAATTAATAGCATTTTGAGAAAATCCGAAACCCGTCATCAGAAATCCGAATATGCTGGGTTAACGGCTCCGGAGGAAAAGAAAATATTATTCTTCCTCGCGGCGTATCCTCAGATTATTCAGAAAGCGCTTCGTGATTATAATCCATCCACTGTTGCCAAGTATTGTTTTGACCTCGCGCAAGCGTTCAATGAATTTTATAACGCGCATCGCGTGCTTGAGGCGGAAGAAACAGTGAAACAGGCGCGCCTTTCACTCATTGAAGCGACACGAACTGTGCTCACCAACGCGCTTGAACTCCTCACGATCAGTACTGTCGAAGAAATGTAACAAACGATGCAAAGAGTTTATGGCGGATGCGTCACTTGTTTCGCCTCTATTCTCTGTGGTATTCTATACTCATCTAAATATTTTTTATGCTCGATGCCATGTTTCAAAAACCAATTTCCTCGACAGCGCCAAAAATGGAGTCGATGAAAACAGATGTTCGACGCGAAGATTCTGTTGAGACGGTTGTCGGTCCGTCCGTCGTGGTTGAAGGGGATTTCAGCTCCGAGGGGAATATCATTGTCAAAGGGACAGTTTCTGGATCTGTGCATACGACCAAATTGCTTCGCGTCGAGGAAGGCGCAAAAATTTTCGCCAATGTCAAGGCGGGGAACGCTGTTGTTGCTGGGACAATTCGGGGGAACGCAAAAATCGCAGAGCGCTTGGAATTGGTCAGTAGCGGGCGTATTGCGGGTGATATCGACTGCAAAGTATTTGTGATTGAGGCAGGAGCGCTGGTCAACGGAAAGATTACTATGGCTGGTATGGAAGCAGATGAAGGGAGACCAGAAAAAAAGTCCAATTTTGGTCGAATGAAAGTGAAATCAAGTGAAAAGGAAGATAGCGTCATGTAGCGCCCAAGATGGTGTGTGTACCTCTATTTATATGACAATTTTTTGCGTCAAAAGAAGTTTGACGCAGTGATCAGGGCCATTGAAACACGATTGACAGATTTTGGCATTGCTGGTAAAATTTTGAGGCTTCAACCGTTTACCAACACCGAAGCGGTGATCGAAGAAGAGAGGAAACGCGGTGCGTCAACAGTTGTGATTGTAGGGGATGACACCACGTTCGGGCACACGGTATCTCGAGCGGCCAGTTGCCCTATTCTTTTTGGTTTTTTGCCGATTGGAGAGGAGAACTCAATTGCATCGGTTTTGGGTATCCCTGCCGGTGTAGAAGCGTGCGATGTGTTATCCCGTCGGAGAAAAGTTAAATTAGATGTCGGTTGGATGAGCAATCGTAATCGATTTTTTATTTCTCAACTCCATATCCCCACCGCTGATATTACGGTTGCCTACGATGAAAAGTTCGTGGTATCGAGTAAGCATGGCGGCATGGAATTGGTGGTGTGCAATCTCCAGCCGTTTGTGTGGCGAGAAAAGGGTCGGGATGATTATATTGTTCACCCCCAGGATGGCAAATTGGAAGCTTTTTTGCGTCCAATCGCTCGGAAGGGATTGTTCCGTGATACCTACGAGGAACCGAGTATATTTCCTTTCGAGGAAATGATCGTCTCTGGCCGGGCACCCTTTGTAGTAGAAGCTGATGGCAATACCACAAAAGAAAAAAAGATCATTATTCAACTCGCAAAAAGACGGATTGAAATGATCGTGGGGAAGGAACGAAAATTTTGATACATCAATAAGAATGTAAATGCTCAGGTGGCGAAATTGGTAGACGCACTACCTTGAGGTGGTAGCTCCCGCAAGGGAATGGAGGTTCGAGTCCTCTCCTGAGCACCATTGAGGAAGAGGGGGCCGATATCATTGATATTGGCGGAGAAAGTTCGCGGCCAGGATCGGAGCCAGTGCCAGAAGAAGAAGAGTTACGCCGAGTGACTATGCAATCAAAAAACTCTCGCAACAGTATGTTAGGAGAGTTTTTTGAGTATTTCATCGTTTCCGATAAGCCGAATTTTGTTTCACGCCGTAAAGGCGGATGATGATCATTTCTCTGCCCAAGCATATTGCTATGCGGGTCAAACGAGCGAACTTTTCACCTCGATTGAATCGGGGCGCTGCTCTTTCTCCAGATAGGGTTTGCCATCTCGCACGATCACGCGTGCTGAAGTATAGTAGCTTTTGTCTTAAGTTCAAAAACCTCTATACACTTTTCACCTTTGGCCCCGCCATCAGGCGAGGTTAGTATTGTCTCTGTGGCACTGTCCCGCTCGCGTATCTTGCGATACGGAGGGTGGGCGTTACCCACTATCATTTTGTGCGGAGTTCGGACTTTCCTCCCTCCGCCAAAAGCGGAAGGCGATCATCTGGAAACGATGAAACAGAGAAATTATAGCAGATATTCGGTATAGTGTCAATGATAATTTTTTATTGTTTTTTCGCTTGACCAAGCCATTTTTTTTGTATACCATACCCTCCACAGTCTTTTTATGAAACGCTTCGAATTATTTCTCAATGTCTTGCAGGTGCCAGTTGATTTTTTTCTTTTGGTGGCGGCCGGGGTCACAGCCTATATTCTTCGGTTTACCCCGGTTTTCATCTCCTGGAAACCCGTGCTCTTTCATGTCACGAGAGCAGACTACACACAGGTGGTATTTTTTGTTGCCATGGGCTGGATCATCTTGTTTGCCCTCTTGGGACTCTATTCGAGTGATTCAAGCAGGCGTTTTATTCCCGATGTTCTCAAAATTATTTTTGCGTGTTCTGCAGGCCTTTCAGGAGTTGCATTGTACATCATGTTCACTCAGCAAGTGTTTGATTCCCGTTTTTTAGCGGCGGTATCGTGGGGCATTGCCCTGGTGTATGTCGTGGCGGGCCGTCTGGTCATGTATGGTGTAAAGCTTCTTTTTTATCGCGCTGGTATTGGTAACAGACGGGTGGTGATTATTGGAGACACAACAGCCACGGAATCCATCGCCAATCTTTTGCGTTCGAAAAAAAGCCTTGGATACACCGTTGTTGCCGTGTACGCATCATTAAGTGACGTCGTCATATTGAAAAATGATTCATTTGATGAGCTCATCTATGCGCGTCCTTTGCGTGACGGGGCAGACGCTGTTCGTGCGATTCAATGGTGCATCGAACACCAAGTTACCTTCAAGTATTCCGCGGATCTTTTTGCGACGTACGCGACAAACATGAGCGTCCACCCCATTGGTGGGATCCCGATTATCGAGATCCGTCGAACAAAGCTTGAAGGATGGTGGCGTATTGTGAAGCGTGGAGCAGACATTCTCCTCAGCATTTGTATTCTGGTTTTTACCAGCCCACTGGTGTTGTTTGCCGCGCTCGCTGTTTTTTGGGAAACAGGCCGTCCGGTGTTTTATCGGAATGAACGCATCGGCCTTTATGGGAAGAAATTTGCTACCCTTAAGTTGCGTTCCATGTATCAGAAGGACTGTACTGGTCCGCAATTTGGCAACGCTGGGCGGCTCGCGGAGGAACGCGAAAAAGAACTCATCCAAACACACAATGTCCGATTCGGGCCGATTTATAAAATTGCCAACGACCCACGGGTGACGCGTATCGGAAGCGTGCTGCGCCGTTTGAGCATTGATGAGTTGCCGCAGTTTCTCAATGTTCTTGCCGGCGACATGAGTATCGTGGGCCCTCGGCCGCACCAGCCGCGCGAAGTCGCTCAGTATGACAGCCATCATAAACGCGTCTTTTTTATGAAGCCGGGGATCACTGGACTTGCGCAGATTTCTGGAAGAAGCGATTTATCGTCTGAAGAAGAGCTGACGCTCGATGTTTTTTACCTCGAGCATTGGAGTGTCTGGCTTGATATTATCATTTTTCTGAAAACTCCATTTTTATTGTTTCGAAAAAGAAAAGCCGTATGAGGGTTGCTTTGGTTCACGATTATTTATCGCAAGACGGAGGAGCCGAGCAAGTTCTTCGCGCGTTTCGAGACATATGGCCGGAAGCGCCAGTGTTCGTGCTTTTTTATGATAAGGAAAAAATCACTGGGTTTGTCGATGCTGACGTTCGTGAATCATTTATTACCAAAATGCCATTTGGCCGATCGCACTATCAGTGGTACTTGCCGCTCATGCCACTTGCGACCGAGGGGCATGACCTCCGCGCGTTTGATGTCGTCATTTCCTCAACCAGTGCCTTTGCCAAAGGCGTGCTCACGCGGCCAGAGACACTGCATATTTCCTATTGTCATACGCCCACACGATACTTGTGGACAGACACGCAGGAGTATATCGCTGATTTGAAATATCCATATATTGTGAAAGCGTTTTTGCCGCGTATCATTCATCGTTTGCGGATGTGGGATAAGATGAGCGTCGATCGGGTTGACCATTTTATTGCGAATTCTGAGACGGTTCGTCGGCGCATTCAGAAGTATTACCGACGTGATAGCGACGTGCTGTATCCACCGGTCGATACGCAGCTGTTTTCTCCCGTATCAGCGATTGGGGATTATTTTATAACCGGTGGGCGACTGGTGCCGTATAAGAGATTTGACCTTGTTGTCAATGTATTTAATCGTTTGCGGCTCCCGTTAAAAATTTTTGGCACTGGTTCAGAATTGGAATCGCTTCGGCGGCTAGCGCTGCCAAATATTGAATTTGTTGGGCGTGTGAGTGACAGTGAAAAGGCCGCTCTTTTGGCTCATGCCAAAGCCTTCATCCACCCGCAGGTGGAGGATTTTGGAATTACTCCGGTTGAGTCTATGGCCGCAGGACGCCCGGTGATCGCTTATGGCGCGGGAGGCGTTACCGAGAGTGTCATCCCGGGAGATACAGGCGTATTTTTTGTCGAACAATCATGGGAGTCGTTGCTTCAGGCGGTGCTTGATTTTGATCCCTATCGCTGGAATAGTGCGAATATACGCGCACATGCAATACAATTCAGTCAGGAAATTTTTAAAGCACGCATGCGGGAGCTTGTTGAGATAGGTTATGCTCACCATCGGCATTGACATTCGCTCTCTCCTTCACGCTCCACGAACGGGAGTAGGTGAATATATTCACGGGTTTGTTCAGGCGCTTTTCACGCACCATCCGGAACATCGGTATATTCTTTTCACCAATAGCGCCAAGAGCGGGAGCGCAAGCATTCCACCCGGGTGGCGGTCGTATTTTTTCGAGACGCATGTCCCAAATAAATTTTTTCAGTCGGCGGTATGTGTTCTCGGGTATCCGCAAATGGACGCGATGATCAGAAAACATGTGGGGGAGCTGGATGTCTTTTTTTCTCCTAATTTGAACGCAACCTGCGTGTCAGAGAAAACATATTTTGTTCTCACGATTCACGATTTGTCTTTTGCGCTTTTTCCAGGATATTTTTCACGCAAACATCGTTTGTGGCACCGCCTGATCCATCCAGAACACCAGGTGGCGCGAGCCGATGTAATTTTGACACCGTCGGCTCACACAAAACAGGATATTGTGTCGTATTATGGCGTACGTCCCGCAAAAGTGCATGTGGCGTATCCTGGGCTCCCGATACACGAGGAGAATCCCGTGTTGCCGCACCAACTTCCAGAGAAATACATTCTCTTTTTAGGAACTATTGAAGAACGCAAAAATGCTGATGGTGTTATTGCCGCGTTTCTGTTGTGGAAAAAGTTGCAGCCAAAGGCGGCAGAAGCGTACCATTTAATTTTGGCAGGTGCGTCGGGGCATGGCGGAAAGAAGATTTGTGAACGCGCGAGCAGATTCGACACGATCCGGTATCTTGGTTATATTCCCGATGCGGCAAAAATGGCGCTGTATCGGCAAGCCTCGGCATTTGTATACCCGAGTTTTTACGAAGGTTTTGGATTTCCGGTTCTCGAGGCCTTTGCCGCCGGTACTCCGGTCATCACAAGCAATCGAACTTCTTTGCCGGAAGTTGGCGGAGACGCGGCGTATCTTGTAAATCCGTATAACATTCGTGAAATTGCTGATGGCATTCACGCGCTGGTGTCGGATAATCAGCTGCGAACGTGGTATCGTGAACACGGCCGTGCGCGGGCGAGCCAATTTTCTTGGAAGTCCGCAACCGATGTATTTTTTGAAAGTCTGTATGAGAATCGGCATTGACGCGAGAATGCTTGGACCCCATACGGGGGGATTGGGACGGTATACGCTTGAACTGGTGCGGCATCTCGAAAAACTTGAGACTCGGCATGAGTATGTTATTTTTTTACGTCAGGACAATTGGCACCGGTGTGAGCCGGCCACGGCGTATATGCGTAAAGCGCTGCTCAACGTTCCTTGGTACAGCATTGAGGAACAATTGCGGGTTGGGGCGATACTTCAGAAAGAACATGTGGACCTCATGCATTTTCCGCATTGGAATGTGCCGTTGTTCTACCGAAAGCCCTTTGTCGTTACTATTCATGACCTCATCATGTGGCATTTTCCGCGAGAAGAAGCAAGCACGCATGGGCCCTTGGTTTATTGGCTGAAAGATGCCGCATCGCGATTGGTGGTGCGTTCAGCCGCGCGGCGGGCGAAGCATATTCTTACCACGAGTGAATATACGAAAAACGATATTCATGAAACGCTTGGCGTGGGTAAAGAACGAATGACCGTCACGTACCAGGCCCCCTTTGAAGAGATTTCGAGATTTCGAGATTTCGAGATTTCTAAGTTGGGGGTAACAAAGCCGTATGTTCTTTATGTTGGCAACGCGTATCCGCATAAAAATTTAGGGCGATTGGTCGATGCGTGGCAGATCGTTGAGGAAAAAACTCACGGTGCATATCAATTGGTTCTCGTGGGGAAAGAAAATTATTTTTATGAGAAATTATCTAGAAATATCCAAAAATCGGGACGTCACGGTGTTGTTTTGACCGGCTTTGTTGAAGATCATACGCTCGAAGCGCTCTATGCGAATGCTCGTCTCTATGTTGCACCGAGCATGTATGAGGGATTTGCACTCTCCGCGCTTGAGGCGATAGCGCGCGGCATACCGGTCGTGGCAAGCAGTGCGAGCTGTTTCCCGGAAGTTTTGGGCGAATCAGCGCTGTATGTTCATCCAGAAAATGTGCTCCAAATAGCCGACGCGCTCTGTGCTGTACTAGACAATGAATCACTTCGCGCCGAGCTTCGAGAGAGGGGGGTGGAAGAGCTAAAACGATATTCTTGGGAGTCTCTCGCACGGCGTACACTCCATGTGTATGAAGCGGCAGGGAGAGCTTCTTGAATAGCATCCCCCGTGGTATACTTTGGGTGTCTTTCCAATGACGCCTTTTCTTGTTACCCATGCCTGAACAAGAGAAAAAAACACGACGATGCTCTTATTGTAATTTTCTCGGTCATACCAGACGGAGTTGTTTGGTTTTGAAGGCAGGGCAGGGGAGTCAAACAAAAAAATCATCATTTCCAAAGCACAAAAATACGAATGGCCGCAACGTGTTTGTTCAATCCTTTGGAGATAGACAAGGGTCGCCGCACCTGGTCGATCTTCGTTTGGACAATCACCATGCGCTCCATAACGTTGAACCGTATATGGAGACGCCAGCAGTCAATACTCCTCGACGTGTTACGGTTGATTTTGCGGTTGCGGTCCGTAAGGCAACGCCAATTCCCACTCCGCCCCCTTCAAAAAAGGAGCGACATCAGTGGCATTTTTCGTTACCAGTCTTGCGTTTCCCGTCTCTTCCTCGCCTGCGTACAGCGTTTGTCGTTCTCCTCCTCCTTGTTTCCCCGGTGCCGGTATTCACCTATTATCAAGAACTGCGTGAAACTGGGACAATGGTGATGAACACCGGTGCGGAAGGTTTTATTGCGCTTCATGCATCGACCATTGCCGCCCTGCAGTCGGATATTGGGGTAGCTAAATCCGATCTCACGCGTGCATTGGGAGCGTTCGCATCCGCTGAACACATTCTTGATACAAAACACCCTATCTTTTTTTCGATTCTTGGCATGCTCCCGATTATTGGGGCTGATATAGAGAGTGGTGAGCATCTGTTAGGCGCAGGCCATCATATCGCGCTTGGCAATACATATATTTTAAAAGGTGTTACTGATGCGAATGGTGATTCATCGCTTTCCCTCATCGAACGGTTTGATGTGCTCTATACGTATTTACCGAGTGTGCTCGCAGAATATCAGGCAGCGCTCCGGGAACTTCGGCGGGTTGACACCGCCACGATTCCAACAGAACATCAAGCGTCATTTGAGGAATTTCGCCTATTATTTTCAACGCTTGCGCGTGACATAGAGGACACCACTGAGCTTCTTGGCGCTGTTCGAGCGGTGATCGGTGGCGATTCGTTCAAACGGTATCTGGTGGTTTTTCAAAATCACCATGAGCGCCGTCCAACCGGTGGGTTTATCGGAAGCTTCGCGCTCGTGGACGTGCAAAAGGGAAAGATTGTGCATGTGGAAGTTCCATCAGGCGGTTCGTACGATGTAAAGGGCCAGCTTACTGAATATGTTCGTCCGCCGCTGCCTCTCCAATTGGTCAACGGGCGTTGGGAGTTTCAGGATGCGAATTGGTTTCCTGATTTTGCCGCATCAGCAGAAAAATTGGAATGGTTTTTTGAGCACAGCCGTCACACAACGATTGATGGCGTGATTGCTGTGAACGGTACTGTCCTTGAACGACTCTTGCGCGTCCTCGGTCCTCTCGTGGCCGATGATAGAGCGATGACATTTGAATCAACAACCGCGCTTGCCACTTTGCAAAAAGAGGTAGAGAGCGTGGAGGGAGACAAGCCGAAAGCTATTATCGGCTCCCTTATCATCTCTCTTCTCGAGAGAAGCGGGAACATAGGACGCGTTGACGCGATGAAGCTCCTGGTCGAGGCGCGGGAAGCGCTGGTTCAAAAAGAGATTCAGGTCTATATGGATGATCCGGCGGTGCACCAAGTATTTCAGCAATATGGATGGACCGGAGAGATTGCGCGTGTCGAAAAAAATCAAGATTATCTTGAAGTCGTTGTCACCAATCTCCAAGGACAAAAATCAGACGCGAAGATTCGTGAGGATATTGAGCATCAGGCAGTGATTGATGAAGAAGGAAATATTGTCGATACAGTCGTGATTCACCGCACGCATGAAGGAGCTCCGGGGGAAATGTTTTATGGCGCGCCTAATGTGAGTTATGTGCGCGTGTATGTGCCTGAAGGCGCGGTACTTTTGGATGCGGGTGGATTTACCTACCCGCCCGAAGAAGCGTTCCATGTTCCAGAATCATGGTATGGTGAAGATGCCGATGTCCGCCGGTTGGAGCAGTCGGAGTCAGTTCACGCGAAGAGCGGTACCGAGGTGGGGAGGGAATTTGGTAAAACCGTATTTGGTAATTGGGTCAAAACCAATCCCGGAGAGACGAGCAGTATCTATTTTACCTATCGATTGCCATTTCGCGCAGGGAAAGAAAAACGACTGGGAGAGCGTGATACCGAATGGCACGCCGCGCTTATGCCGTTTGAACAGCGAGAATTTTCTCGCTACACGCTTCTGGCGCAAAAGCAGTCCGGGTCTTCCGCGCTCCTCACCAGCAGTATTATTTATCCTACAAGCTGGCTTCCGGTGTGGAAATCACATGACGAGATGGACCTGGCCATGAATGGCGGGACGCTCCGTGTTCCTTTTGAGACTGATATGGTTATCGGCGTACTTATGGAAAAAAGCAACTGATGTATGCCGGAATTTTCCAAACATCCCATACGAAAAGCGTTTCGTCGCCGATCCATTCCTGAACGGAAGGAAGAAGTAAAACAGCATGTGGCGGAGCAGTTAACTGAAATTTACGAGAATGATGATGGGAGCATGCCGGATATGAAACATATTGAGAAGCGTCAGCATCGGCGAGCGCGCCGAGCGTTTGTTGTGCTGCTTCTTTCCTGTGCATTTTTTGCTCTTGTGGCGTGGGTTGGTTTTTTTGTTTTTCCATCGAGTGGTGGCTTTGAAGAAGATAAAGTTATTCTGTCCATATCCGGGCCCGAAAGCTTGCGTCCGAGTGAAGAGGCGCGTTATCGTATTCGCTACCGCAATGACCAGCCGGCAACACTGGAGAACGCTATTGTGCAAGTCCGCTATCCTGAAGGATTTGTTTTTTCGACCAGCAGTCCTGTTGCCCACGGGATCGCGGGCGATGAATGGTCGCTTGGCACTATTGAGGCGGATGAGAGCGGTTTCATTGATATTATCGGCCGTTTCTATGGGGATGTTGGTTCATCTCAGTCGTTTCGCGTCTTTTTGAGCTATACGCCACAAAATTTTAGTTCCGAATTTCAAACGGTTGCGACCGCAAGTATTGGTATCGTGCCACCGTTCTTTGATCTTTCTCTTCAAGGTCCATCAGAAATCGTTTCGGGCGCCGGAGGGGAGCTCACGATCGCCTTTGCTCCAAAAAATGAAGTCGTGTTTGAATATATTGCAATCGATCTCATTCCGGGGAGTTCGTTTATCCCAACGTCTCCCGTTCGTTGGTTGTTTGATTCAATCAATAGCGAACAAAAAATTACCGTGGCGGGTGTGTTTGCGCAAAACACATCTTCCACAGATCCTGGCGATGTGAAAGTTGTGGTTCGCGGCTGGAAAGAGAAACTTCGTTCTGGTGATGGCTATATCTATGGGGAAGCCACCTACCATGCGAATATTATCGAGACAGCGCTTCATGTAGCAATGATCGTAAACGGAACGACAGGGAATATGCCGGTGCAACCGGGTGATATTTTAAACGTGAGCGTTGTCGTGAAAAACGATGGTGACACACCGGTCGATCGCGTAGGGGTGCGGGCTGTATTTGAAGCGCCATCAACGGAGCGGCAGAGCATTCTTGATTGGAAAGCCATTGATGATTCTGCCGATGGGGATATTAGCGGAGAACAGGTGAATGAAGAGACGAGACGAGGGACGATTTTTTGGGACGCTCGTCATATTGGAGACTTGAAACGGCTGGATCCGGGTGAAGAAGTCGCCATTGATTTTCATCTTCCGATAAAAGACACCAAAGACACGGATTTGAGTGGTTTTACGACGACTGATATTATCGCAAACGCTGAGATAGAGGCGGGCGTTGGCGCGGAACGAGAGGTTTTGACCTCGATTCCTCTGCGATTGACGGTTGTGTCGGATGTGTCATTTGCGGCCGAGGCTACGGTTGACCAATTGGATGATGGCCGAGAAGTGCACGTTTTATCATGGGTTATCAAAAATTCATTTCATGAGTTATCAGACATCGTGGTCGAAACCGAAGTGTATGGCGATGTATCCGTGAATACAACGACGATCAAGGCGCCGGCAGGTGTGGTGGAGTATGATACGTTAGCAAAAAAATTGCGCTGGACAATTCCGCAAATGCCGACCGTGGTTGATATTTTGGCGATTGATATTCCAATTGTTGTCAATAAGAAAAATCCAACACAGACGCAATTAACATCACAAATGCAATTTTTGGCGACAGATGTGATTACTGGCGAGAAAATTTTAAAAGCGCAGGATGGTGTAGCGCTTGAGTAGGATTGTCAATCTGGGCAGTGTTCTTGAATTAGTCCGAACACATTTCGTCCCGCCCTGGCGAGGCGAGGAATTTCAACCGTGAATTCGGAGCGGCTTCGTCGCGAGGTTTAACAGTCTTCAATTTTTCTTTGGCGGCAATTAAATTCAAGAATTAGCGAAGCGAATTAAGAATGTAAGATTATGAAAATAATTTCAATTTTAGAAAAAAGCGGAGCCCCAAGCAGAATTGAATTTCGCAAGGGGCTCGGGTGTAGAGCTCGGCGGGGAACGTTAGTGGCTCCGGAGCTTCAGACTCCTGTAGTTCATGATGCCGCACGCCAGCCAAAGGGGCGCGCTGAGCGACCAGATGGCGTTACCGTTACCTTTTTGGCTCTTTTTCACCAACAATCACCGGCCACTGGGCCGTTTTTTTGATGCTCATTTCGAGTGAACATTTGCCGTTCAAATGTTTGAACTTTGGTCCGCAAT
>JAHFIC010000027.1 GCA_023246555.1 Candidatus Magasanikiibacteriota bacterium | reverse complement strand
TCCAGGTTGAGAGGGTAGATTGGATCTCCCCTTTGACCACCTGAGATACATATCGAACCGCGAAGGTAACCATTACCAACGCGACCAACCATACGGAAACCTTTGTCACTGTGGTATCTTCCTTTCTTTTGGTTTTATCAAACTACCGACTTTGTATCACAGTTGACGCTTAAAATCAAGAGATGTGGCCCTTGGGTATTCCCTCAAGGCGGCGTTATTTTTAAAGCAAAAAACACTGCGTTTGGTTTGCGGTATTTTTATTGCGGGACAGACGGGACAGTCGGCTTCGGCTCTCGTAGGCTTCCGCCTCCTCGGCCTAGCCACCGCCTCGCGGCTTGACTAGAGGGACTCGAACGTCGTCGCTCACGCTCCTCCTCCATGGGGCTTCCGCCCCCTAGGACGTTCGCTTCGCTCACTGTTACCCCCAACGCAAGAGTGGGAAACTCCCGTTTCCCAAACCCTTCCCGGTTCGAGTCCCTCATCAGGCTGCAATAAAAATACTTCGGCATTGCCGAAGTATTTTTATTGCGGACCGGACGGGACTCGAACCCGCAACCCCCGCCGTGACAGGGCGGTGCTCTAACCAGTTGAACTACCGGTCCAAGAGAGGGGATTACGCTGTCCCCAGTTTTCTCAAGCGTTTGAGTTTCTTTTTGTCGCGCCGGATTTTTGCTTTCGCGCGTTTGACTTTGTCTAACATACGACCCTTTTTTCTCATACCCATAGTGAAGAAGTAATAGCTAAATCTAAAGTTGCTGGACAAAATATACCCTGGAATGCTCAGTTTGTCAACTTTGGATTTTTAATAAAAAAGACCCTCAAAGTGTTCGGCATTGGCATGAGGAGCGAAGGAGGGGGCGCTCCCGCCTCTGCCAAACACTTTTAGGGCCCTTTTTAGCTCAATAGATTATCACAATTTTCCCCTGCTGTCAAGGGAATTAGGTGATGGGTCAATATTTACTTCACTGCGGCGACAATCTCCTTGAAGATAATTGGGTGGTCTTTGGCAAGCGTTGAGAGGACTTTGCGATCAAGTCGGATTCCTTTCTTTTTGAGCACATTCATAAAGACGCTATAGCTCATGCCATGTTCCCGAACTGCCGCATTGATGCGGACCTGCCAGAGCCCTCGAAAGTCGCGTTTTTTGACTCGACGATCCCGATAGGCGTTTGCGCCAGCTTTCAATTCCGCAGTCTTTGCGCGTTTGATAAGATTTTTTTGACCACCTTCAAAACCCTTCACTCGTTTGAGCAGGTTTCGGCGTTTTTTGAGATGTGATAATCCGCGTTTGACTCGAGACATAACTTTGAGCTTCTTAGCTGGTTAGCAACCCCGTCCAATCTAACTAGCTAATCTTAAGCATATGGCATTGCACGTAGAATGGTCTGTTTGACCGTGTTGGTCATAATTCCATCGGAGCGTTTATTGCGCCTCACCTTGCCGGTTTCTCGGGCATTAAAATGATCCTGACCATCAGTCCGTTTCATAATTTTTACGCCCTTTTTTGATCGCTTAACTAAAAAGCGTTTGGCGATGGCCTTGTTTGTTTTTAACTTTGGCATAAGAAAATTCGAGGTGGGGATACTGTACGCTAAAGCAGAAGAAATGTCAAGGACTATCGTTTCGCTATCACCCCGGTAACTTTATTCGCTTGCTTCGCGATTTCTTGTTCAACTCGAATGGGAATATTTTTTCCCACAAGATCGAAGAATTTTTTGATCACGTCGAAGGCGATATCTGGACGCGCATGTTCTCTGCCGCGCAGAATAATTTCAGCCTTTACCTTATCGCCGCGTTCGAGAAATTTCTCCGACTGCATGCGACGGACGTCCATATCGTGGCCCGAAATGCGTACGGATAAACGAATGCCTTTGGTTTCGCTCACATGTGCACCAAGCTTTTGTTTTTTGGCCTCCTTTTCTTTTTGATACTTGAAGTGATTAAACGCCACAAGCTGTGCCACCGGAGGGAGTGCCTTTGGGTTGATTTCCACAAGATCTACTTCTTGCTCCATCGCCATTTGGATTGCCTGCTCAGTCGGAAAAATACCAAGATTCTCCCCCTCTGCATCCAGGAGTCGAATTTCATTGGCCTGGATGTGCTCGTTCACATTGTAGTGAGGGATGAGCGGTTTTTGCGGGCGGCGTTTGCGAGAGATACGCATAGGGTGGAAATTGGCTTCAGTATAGCAGTTTTTTGTTTACTGTCAAGAAAAAAGAGGCCGCAGGGTGTTGGGACGCCTGCGGCTGGCTCTCGATCGAAAGATTGATCGTCATTTTTTCAGTTTTCGTCTTTCGTAGTAGGCGGCGTAGCCTTCCACAAAATCCGCTCCAAAGTTTTTTGGGGAGAAGGGGAGCGGAAACCATTGTTTCACGGTGGTTTCCCAAGCCCAACGGATCTTGCCATCCTCGGCCACGCGAAAGAGGAAGATGGGCGGGTCTGCCGTATACTCGTGCATGATCTCCTGGCGGAAATGCATCTCGTAGAGATGCTGGCGATCGCGGTAGGGCACATGCGGCGGGGATGCGTCGTCTCCCTCCATGACGATAATGACGTCTTTGAGCTTCATGTGGTCGACCGGCCGTCGTTCGAGGCCGCGAATTGCGTCGCGGAGAGGGTAGATTGGGTGATATTCGCACCCAAGATCAATCCCGCCGACACTCGCGGTTCTCGCACGAGTGGTTTCTGGGTACCCCCACGGACGTACGGTGACGGTGAGCAGAGCACGGTAGTGCGGAGTGGTGGCCAGGGATTCGGCGCTTGAATAGGGATCATTTTCGATGCTTGTATCCGCCAAATACCTGACGATTGATATGAGCCCATCTTCGAGATCAGATTGTTTGAGCGCAACCGGGGTATTGAAGAGGTACTGGCCGAGGGTCGCCACAATCGCGATTCCACCTTCCGCCGCGCCAGTCACGATCTCGAGTTCGGGACAGAATACATCGAGAAGTAGATCGCGGCAATTGCCGCAGGGCGTTGCCGGATTCCCAGGAGTGCCGGCGATGAGACCAAGGATGATCGGGTGGTGGTTCTGTCTGTCGCCCATTCGTTCTCGATAGACGACCACAGCCGCTTCTTCGGCGTGAAGCGACTGGCGATCCCCGTATTCGAGATTGCCGGCCGGATAGAACTTGGATTTGATAGGTCCGATTGCGGCGCGGACATGGTAACCGGAAAATCGAGGCTTGGCCATGCGTGATGCCGCTGCTCTTTCGAGCGCACGGGTGTATTGTCTCGCTCGAGTTCGCTGTTCCTTTGAAAGATCAACCAAGATAGGCGTACCGTCCTTCAATGAAAGGGCCTTAAATTCCCAACTGGTCACAGGTCACCTCCTTAGGTATTGTCTTTATCGTACCATTCTAGAAAAAGATAGAGAAGTGGTTTATACTTGCCCCGTATGCCAGTCTATGCAATCAACCGGCGTGCCAGATTTGATTATGAAATCCTCGATACGATCGAGGCGGGTGTGGTATTGACCGGAGGGGAAGTCAAGGCTGTCCGAAACGGTTCAGTGCGGCTCGCCGGGTCATTTGTGACGTTTCACGGCAACGACGCATTTCTTTTGAATATGCATATAGCAAAGTATAAAAAAGCTGGTCCGTCTCTTCCGCATGATCCAGACCGGTCGAAGAAGTTGCTTCTAAAAAAGAAGCAGATTGATTACCTTCGGGGGAAGAGTCAGGAGGAAGGGTTGACAATCGTGCCGCTTTCAGTGTATACTCGCGGGTCTCGTGTTAAGGTGGAGATCGGGATCGCTCGTGGGAAAAAGAAATACGATAAGCGAGAGAAGATAAAGCGACGGGACATTGCGCGCGATATCGCGCGGGAAAAAAAGTAGAGAAAGATGGGGATGACAGGGATCGATAGACGGAATCGTTTTGGATATGTGCGTGGTCGAGGTGGTTTCATCCTCGTAAATCCTGAAACACACTTTACGTGCAAACGTAATCAGTCGAGTGAAATCCGCAATCGCGCGAGCGTTTGTGCCGATGCCACTCGCATCCGTTGTCGCTTAAGTGCAACAACCATCACACCCGCAATACTCGCTAGCGGAATTGTGGTGTCAACCTAGCGAGCGTAGGCTCGATGCTTTGTCTGTCGGTTCGAGCTGAAAACACGCACAGGCGGTTCAGAAGCATTTTGCTCCTTTTATATCTTCTGAATATCGCAAAGGAGCTACACATCGTAGATCATATCCATAACCCGCTCTAGACCCGGGTTCAATTCCCGGCATCTCCACAATCAGCCGACAAGGACACCCTGAAGGGTGTCCTTGTTTTTGTGGTTCTGTCGCTGGGAATTTAACCATGTGGCAGATTTCATGTATACTATTTTTGTATGTTCAAAAAAATGTCCATTCATTGGTGGGTTCTCATCTCGAGCACTATTGTTTTGCTTCTTGTGGCAAGCGTACTCACCGCCATTCTGTTATTTGTTGGGAAGAGCACAGAACAACTCTCATACCCACCACAAGTCATATCCGATGAGTACGCAAAAGAGATCGAAGCGCTTAGGGCCTCAATTCGAGTATCGGAAGATGATGCGATATCGCTCATGAACGATGTGGAGGAAACACTGCTTCGCGTTCGGGTTCCTCAGGCGGCGCTTGACACACACCTCGCCGCAGTGATTCAATTGCAGACATTGAAACGATCGGTAGCGTCTGGGGCAACGCAAGACACAATACAAGAAGAGCTCCTTTATCTGCTTTCGTCCTTATGATCATCTCGCACGTGCGTATAGCGGTGAGCGGCATCACGGCCCTTGCCGCGATGGGCGTGTATGCTATTGTTCTCCTTTTCCCATCTCGATGGGTCTTTTTTATCATGGCCCCGCTGTGGTGCGTCATTTTTTCCTTGCTTGTTCGTCGCCTGGCACGTTTTTCTGGTGACCGAAAAACTTCTGTTGGGTTGGCTGTCGTAACCACGATCGCATTGTTCTCTCTTGTGAGCATTGTGGAGTGGCCGCCACTCCTTTGGTTTTCTGTGCTCTTATCTGGTGTTATTTCTTTTTTTCTTGTCTCAATATCGCTAGGCGAACAAAGTGGAGCAGTGCACGAGTTTAAAGAGCTTCGGCGGATTCACGCGATGATTCTCACCTTTGATCTGGGGGCGATTATGACAACTTTGTATGCTATTGGTATTTTTTTTCCGCAAGTTCCCTTTCTTCTTCTGAGTGCCATCGGCGGTGCGTTTTTTTCTGTCGCATCGTTTTTGGTGTGGCGGTTGTATCACGATATCCATATTCGTTCGCATGCGCTTTGGATATTGGTATTCTTTTTTATGATGAGTGAAAGTATTTGGGTAATGCATCTCTTGCCATTCAGTTATGAGATTTCTGGCGTGCTCACCACCTGGCTTTGGTATGTGGCGCAGCTGCTCGCGCGATTTCATTTCAGCTCGCAGGGTATTCTTTGGAAAAATCAATACGTATTTCTTCTGACAAACATACTGGCGTATACCGCGACCGTCGTATTTTTTGTTCGTTGGGTATAGCATTATGACTCCTCGCAGCGCTCCACATTTGCCGCCAAAATCTTGTGATATTAAATTGCATCAGCGATTTTTAGCGCTCCCGGGAATCCTGTTTATTTTTGGCATTTCCTTGCTCTCTGGTTTCTCGGCGGCGCTTATGACCTTTGCGTGGATTGTGCCACCGCTTTCTCTTGACGGAGTTCGTGCGATTCACGATGGAAGCCGAAGCGCTGAGAACAATATGCTCGATGTTGGCGTAGAGAGTGGAATAAGGCAACGCCTCGTGAGTATTTTCGACACGACCAAAAAAACGAGTGACGCAATCTATCCGGAAAGCGCGTTGGTCACGCATGCGGCGCTCTTATCTTCCGATGGTTGGGCGGTGTTGCGTGTTCCATCTTATCGATTGGGACGAGAAAAAAATTGGGAGGCAATCGATGCGCAAGGCGTTCAGCATCGCATTGAAGCGGCAGTCTTTGACTCTGTGAGCGGTCTGTTGTATGTTCGACTGAATGGCGACGGTTTTCGTATTTTTCCATTTGCAGATTGGAATGAAATTCACTCAGAAATTTCTGTGTGGTATAACGCCCACGGAAGCGGTCATGAAGAGTAGAAAGCGGCTGCCCTTGGCACAGTCGTGCGTGCCACAACCGATCCGGTGTTTCCTGTGTGGCGTCCAGAGTACGTGTTTCGTGTGGCTGAGTATATTCCCGATGGATCAATTCTTGTCGACGATAATGGAGCGCTTTTAGGGTTTGGGGGGAGCGATCATACCCTTATTTCGAGTTGGCTCATTCGCGGCCAGCTTCCATCGGTTCTTTCCAAACAGCCGATTCGCTATGATCGAGTTCCACTTCAAGGGTATATGGTCGAAGCGGTTCAGATCGGTGGAGCAATTAAGTTTGCGTCTGGATTTTATGTGGCCCAAGGGCATCGGCAGATCCCAGAGATTCGGCGCGGCGATATTATAATACGCATAAACAATGAACCGGTAAAAGATGAGCATCTTGCACGGATGGTACTGTTGTCTCCGGATGATTTGTCGGTCGCGATTGTTCGCGACGGTATGGAACAAGAGGTGAATATTCGTAAGATTGCATATTGACAAAGAGCCGACAATTTGATATGCTTTCAAGCTCACAATAACCTATGTTTTTATTTCCGTCTCACCCAAGCGCAGTGATAAATAAACGGTGGAAAGCGATTTTTGCCGTTTGTGTTTTGTTTGCTTTAGGTTCTTGTGGGATCACCGCACTCTTTCCATTCGAATATCGCGCAGATGCCCAAGTATTGATTATTTCAAAATCTCGCTATGGTGTTGATCCGTACACTGTAGTGAAATCCGCCGAGCGTGTGGGCGAAAATATCGCTGAAGTCATGAAGACGGATGATTTTTTTGAAAAGGTGACGCTCCTGCGCCAGTATCCATTTGATCGATCTGTATTTGAAGAAGTGTCTCCGCGCGTGCGCCGTCGGCGATGGCAAAAAGCGGTTTCGGCGTCGGTGGTTTATGGCACGGGAGTACTTAATGTGGGCGCCTATGGCAGAACACCAAAAGCGGCTGTGGATTTGGCTGGCGCTGTTGTTGAGACACTCGAAACAAAAGGCTGGGAGTATGTTGGCGGTGATGTGACGATCCGCGCGGTGAATCATCCGGCGGCGACGCGGTTTCCCGCGCGTCCCAATATATTTTTGAATACCTTTTTTGGATTCCTTGCCGGCCTCCTTCTTATGGGCACTCTTGTTTTCCGACGCTACGCATAAGTCTATGGACACATTCATCAAAAATTTTGCATCTTCTGTCGGCAACGTCGTTACCGTGCGTGGCTGGTTGCACAACAAACGATCCAGCGGGGCGATTATTTTTTTGGAAATTCGCGATGGCTCCGGATTTGTGCAAGCGATTGTCGCGAAACAACATGTGGCACCGCTTGTCTGGGAAGCGGCAGAACAGTTGACCCAGGAGTCTTCGCTCGAGCTTACCGGCACAGTTTCACCGCATCCAAAGCATGCGCAGCTTTACGAGCTTCAAGTATCGAGTCTTATCCCTATTCAGATCGCTGAAGAGTATCCGATCGCGAAAAAAGAGCATGGGCCGGATTTTCTCATGGATTATCGGCATCTTTGGCTTCGAAGCAAGCGGCAGTGGGCGATTCTCCGACTGCGTGATGTGATCGAAACCGCTATGCATGACTATATGCACCGGGAGCTTTTTATCCGCACCGATTCGCCGATTTTTACACCGAATGCTTGCGAGGGGACGACGACTTTGTTTCCGGTTGAGTATTTTGACGAAGGAACAGCGTATTTGGCGCAAACAGGACAGCTGTATATTGAAGCCGCTATTGCGTCGGTCGGCCGCTGTTATGATTTTGGCCCGGTTTTTCGTAACGAAAAATCAAAGACGAAGCGTCATTTGGCGGAGTTTTGGATGATGGATGCCGAGGCGGCGTTTGTGGAGCACGACGAGAATTTGCGCCTCCAAGAGGGGCTCGTGAAATTTATTGTGAGTTCCTGCATGGAACGGTGCCAGGAGGAATTCAAACTCCTCGAACGGAACCCCGAGCCGTTGCGAGCAATTGTCGAAAAGCCGTTTACTCGGCTTTCCTATGATGAAACGATTCTGCGCTTGCGTGAGCTCGGGAGCGATATCAAAGACGGCGAGGATCTGGGGAACGATGACGAAGCGCGTCTTACCAAGGAGAGCGATGTGCCGATTTTTGTTGAAAAATGGCCAAAGGCGATCAAGTCTTTTTATATGAAAGTGGACGGAATACGTCCGGATCGGGTGCTCAATGCCGATCTTATTGCGACCGAGGGGGCGGGGGAGATTATTGGCGGGAGCCAGCGCGAAGAAAATATTGATATCCTTTTGGAACGAATACGCCACGAAGGGCTGCCGGAAAAAGAGTATGCGTGGTATCTCGACACGCGCCGTTTTGGTGCCGTGCCGCACTCCGGTTTCGGCATCGGCCTTGAGCGCATGGTGCGCTGGATGGCGGGGGTAGAGCATATTCGCGAGTGCATTCCATTTCCTCGAACGATTACGCGGTTGAGGCCGTAGTTTTCTCTTCAGTGTATGTCAGAAACTCAAGAATTTCATTCTTTTAACCTCGAAGGGCAGGTTGGGGAAGTTTTTTCTGGAAGGGTGAAGCCGGAATTGACACAAGAAGAGATAGAAAAAAACGATTTACTTGCGGTTGGTCCGTTTGCCGAAGATGGCGGGATCCATATGACGCTTGAAGGTCGGCCAAATTTGAGTGAGCAAGAAGGAAAGGCGCTAGACTTTGTTCAATCGTATGTGGCGAATTTTATCATCGAAGAGAACCAAACCAGACTCAAACAAATTCAAGACTGGCCAAAAATGCATGTGAGTAACATTACTCCGCATGATGACGAGTGCGATGTGAAACTCGTCGATGGATGGGGGAGTTACGGGAAGTACTTAGCGTTTCGAGGCGATGGACTTGCAAAAGCCTATGAGGCATATAAATATACTGTGCCAGTAAAAGAAGATCAGATAACGATCGAGCGGTTTTCAGAATTATTTCAGCCAATGGTTCCGGCTATTTGTGGACTCGTATTTACCGCAGATAATAAGATTTTGTTTACTAAGCGCCATCCAGAAAAAGTAAGTACCTATGGTCAATCGTGGCATGTGCCGGGCGGATATTTGGAAGCAAATGATAAAAATGATAATGATGAACTTGACCCTTTTGTCGCGATGCGACGAGAATTGGAAGAAGAGATTGGGTTGACAAACGAACACATCCAATCATTAACCTGTGTTGGGATTGCCCGCGATCCAAAAAACGAAGCGAATGTGAGTTTCTTGTTCGTCGGGAGAACAACATTGAAGGGTACTGATATTGTGGACAGGGCTGCGACGGGATATGATCGGCTGAGATTAAACCCAAAAGATATTGATGGTGATGTTCGCCCAAAAGCTTTGATAAGAGAATTAGCTGATGGCGGTAAGACTACAAAAATATTACCAGCATTGCTTCGGATTGATCAGATATTCGGGATTCAAAAAAGAGTTAATCCTGGTCCGGAACTCACTGTGCCATCGTCAAAATCATTGGTTTTTTTAGTAGGGAAAATGATGGAGCAATACAAGTAATTTTTTTTCGTTGTGTCCAAGAAAAAATTGCAATCTCACGGTATTCCTGAAGGATTCATAATTAGACTGGCCGATATTTTCGGTCAGTCTTTGTTTTCTCAGGTTGAGAAAACCTTTATCGAACGGCTGACAAGTTTTCGAGTGAACACGATCAAGGCAACGCGCGAAGAGGTGATGCAGACACTTCGCGATGCCAATGTATCGACCCAGCAGATTCCATGGTATAAAGATGCGTTTATTTTGAAAAACAAATCCAAACGCGAACTCATGGAGCTTCCAATATATACCGATGGCAAGATCTATATCCAAAGTCTGGCCTCCATGGTGCCGCCGCTCGTGCTTGATCCCAAGCCCGGAGAAACCGTATTGGATTTGACTGCCGCGCCGGGGAGTAAAACTTCCGAGATGGCCGCGTTCATGGGAAAAGAAGGGCGATTGATTGCCAACGATAATAATAAAGTGCGGTTTTTCAAATTGAAGCACAACCTCGAACTTCTTGGCGTTCTCGACGAGAGCGGATTTTTGAAACTTCGCCTGGAAGACGGCTCACGCCTGTGCGGAGAATATGGCGAGTATTTTGATAAAATTCTTGTTGACGCGCCTTGTAGCGCCGAAGCCAGATTTATTGCTGGAGATCCAAAGACATACGGCTATTGGAGTGAAAGGAAAATCAAAGAAATGGCGTATAAACAGCGGAAATTACTGTTTTCCGCGTGGTATGCGTTAAAATCCGGGGGGACGCTCGTGTATTCCACCTGCACCTTTGCGCCGGAGGAAAATGAAAAACAAGTTGAGCGGTTTCTCTCGCGTTTTCCCAACGCCGAAACTCTACCCGTAGAGTTGTCCGGCTTGAAAATGTTGTCGACCAGCGTCCCGTACGCGATGCGGCTTTTGCCGACGAGTGATGTTGAAGGATTTTTCATTGCGAAGATTCGGAAACACGCCTAAAAAGCAAATTCCCGCCGATAGAGATAATCTATCGGCGGGGTTATCGCGTGTTTTTGAAATGCGGATTCGCCGCTTGCTTCGCCTGATTTGTTTCAAAAATCTATCCAACTCATCGCCGATAATTTCTTTGTGGAGCACCAGATACACTGCCATGGCATGAAGGACTGTCCGGTATTGCCAAAGAATGTCCGTCGCGCGGCGAAAACACGCAGTGGTGATCCGTTTGACTTCTCGGTCAATGCCGGCGAGCGTTACTTCCGCGTAGCGTAGCTGCGGGTTGTCAAGGCACATGTGCGGAAAGGATTTTGACATTCCATGCTTGGTGATCAGTTGTCGCACCATGTCGTCTACGAGGTTGATATCGGCGTCCGATCCGTCGTATGGCTCTCCGAACACGAGCATCTCGGCGGCTCTACCGCCAAGGTGTGTCGCGATGCGCGCCAGCATGTGTTGCCGCGAGAGGATCTCGCGTTTGGTGAACATGCGCGTGAGAGCCTTCACCTCCAGTTTTTTTTGCGGGCGAATCGTCACATAGCACACGAGTTCCTCTGACATGGTTGCGGTGGAGACGATCACATGCCCGCATTCGTGGTACGCAACGACCCACTCTTCTTCTGGAGAGAGGGATGTGGCGGGGAATTTTTTTTTCTTTTTCAAAAGAACCTCCTTTTTCCAGCATAGCACACCAGTTGCGCAGAGGGGAATGGCATGCTACCATAGTCCGGTATGTACCGGACGCATACGTGTGGCGAACTGACAAAAAAGCAGGCAGGGCAGCGTGTCACCCTTTCAGGTTGGCTGCATAAGCGCCGCGATTTAGGTGGCGTCATTTTTGTTGATCTTCGGGACCGGTACGGACTCACCCAGGTCGTGTTTCACCCCGATATTTGCAGGGATTTTTCGGTGGCGGAATCATTGAAATATGAATATGTGATCCGCGTTGAGGGTGCAGTCGTCGCGCGGGAAGCCAAGACCGTCAATCAAGAACTTTCAACCGGGCAGATCGAAATTCAGGCCGAAACGCTCGAAATTTCGAGCAAATCAAATGTTCTCCCATTTGAAATTTTTGACGCGCGAAAAGAAGCCGAGGAAGAGGAGCTGCGGCTCAAATATCGTTTTCTCGAATTGCGCCGTGAAAAA
>JAHFIC010000026.1 GCA_023246555.1 Candidatus Magasanikiibacteriota bacterium | reverse complement strand
GCAACTGAGACCGCGTTTTCAAGAGCAAAGCGTGCGACTTTTGTCGGATCAATAATCCCGCCAGCGACCATGTCTTCATAGACGCCTGTGGCGGCATTAAAACCGCTATTTCCGCCAAGTTTTTTTACTTCTTCAACGACAACCGCCCCTTCAAATCCAGCATTCTTTGCAATCGTACGCAGGGGCTCTTCAAGGGCGCGGCGGAGAATGGAAACAACCGGCATTTCTTCATCTAAGAGGATTATGGTTTCAAGCGCTTTGGATGCGCGAAGGAGCGCGACACCACCGCCTGGCACCACGCCTTCTTCAACCGCCGCTTTCGTCGCACCCACCGCATCTTCAATTCTGTGTTTGATTTCTTTCATTTCTGTTTCCGTTGCGGCACCGACTTTGATGACGGCAACACCACCCGCGAGTTTTGCCAGCCGTTCTTGTAATTTTTCGCGGTCAAATTCAGAGTCTGTCTGCTCAATGAGTCTTTTGATTTGGGTCACGCGGTCTTTAATGGCGTTTTCATTACCTTTTCCTTCGACAATGGTCGTGTGTTCTTTTGTCGCAATGACTTTTCTGGCGCGACCCAAGTCGGTCAGTTCTGTGTTCTCGAGTTTCAAACCGACTTCTTCGCTAATAACTTTCCCGCCAGTCAAAATCGCAATGTCTTGGAGCATTTCTTTGCGTCGGTCGCCAAACCCAGGCGCTTTGACCGCAAGCACGGTAAAGGTGCCGCGGAGCTTGTTTACCACAATGGTTGCAAGCGCTTGACCGTCGATGTCTTCCGCGATAATCACCAAGTCCTTGCGTCCGCTTTGGACAACTTTTTCCAAGACCGGGAGCATGTCCTCTACCGAAGAAATTTTTTTGTCTGTAATGAGTATGTACGGATCTTCCTGCTCTGCCTCCATGCGGTCAGCATTCGTGATCATGTAAGGAGAGACATAGCCTTTATCAAAACGCATACCCTTTACCGTTTCAATCTCCATGCCAAAGGATTGGGACTCCTCAACAGTGATCACGCCATCCTGCCCCACCTCTTTCATGGCTTGAGCAATTTTTTCACCAATTTCGCGATCGTTTGCCGAAATGGCAGCCACGTTCGCAATTTCATCTTGTTCAACTTTTTTTGAAATTTTATTTTTGAGCTCAAGAACAACAGCCTCAGTGGCTCGATGCAGTCCGCGATTAAGCGCGACCGGATTGGCGCCAGAAGCAACGAGCTTCAAACCCTCTTTAATAATGCTTTGTGCGAGGACCGTAGCCGTTGTTGTTCCATCACCCACAACGTCGTTTGTTTTCGAAGCGGCTTCTTTTACGAGCTCGGCGCCGATATTCTCAAATTTGTCTTCCAGTTCAATTTCTTTCGCGACCGAGACGCCGTCTTTCGTAATCGTCGGCGCGCCAAAACCTTTGTCGAGAACGACATTGCGACCCTTCGGACCAAGAGTGATTTTGACGGTGTTCGCGAGAAGATCAACGCCACGAAGGAGCGCTTGACGAGCATCTTCATCGAATTTGATTTGTTTTGCCATAGTTTTTGAAAAGCTAGTAGCTAGAATATAGGAGCTAGGATTGTTTATCTTTCCAATATCGCGAGGATTTTATCCGCGCTAATGATTTTGTATTCGACCTTGTCGACCTCAACTTCTTCTCCACCCCATTTTTCAAATAACACTTTGTCGCCAACCTTCACATCGATAGTTGCGCGAACACCGGATTCGAGCATTTTGCCGGGGCCGACAGCAATCACTTCACCCTCAGCTTTTTTTTCTTTTTCTACGGTATCTGGCAAAACGATGCCAGACGCGGTGATTTCTTCCTTTTCAATTAGTTTAACGACGACATGGTCGCCAAGCGGTTTGATCTTCATCATAGATCGTAAAAATAATAGATGGTTTATCACTCAAATATGGTGAGTGATAATTTATCGCTCCCATCGTAGCAAATGCGTGTCTGGCTGTCAAGTCCGTGTACACGGTTAAAAGCTCGAGGGCGGCGACAGCCCACAGCACCGTCCATATATGAGATCGTAATGCCTGTCGAAAACATACGATCTCGATGGCGTGCGCCATGCGCGTGTCACCGCCGCCGAGCTCTTTGTCTCTAAAAGAGTAGGGTCATCTTCTCACGCGTACCCCACGCTGTCAAGGAAATATTTTTTGCTTTCTTTAGCCAATATATTATTCTTGTGGATGTGCTGTGGAAAGAATGGGGAAAAGTGCGAAAAGTAGGAGTCCGCCATGGGTGGAGAAGAGGTAATGGTCAAACAACAGAAGAGGGAGAATGACAAGCAGTGGTAATTTTTGGGGAGTAATTTGCAAGCGAAAATACATGATGCATACGAGTATGGCAAAGAAACTTCCGACAAGTCCGAGTTCGGTGAGAAGAAGGAGAAATGTATTATGGACGGGCTGATAATTCCAAATTGGCCGTTCAGGAAAAGCTGCGCGAAGTGCCTGGGTGTAGTTGCCAGCGCCAACACCAAGGAGTGGATGCGCGTCGAAGAGTGTTCGGGCCTCGGTATAGCCGGAGATCCTCTCTTCTATTGAGCGCGTTTCGTGTGCGGTATTCATCACCGCTCGGGTGGATAGGAGTGGAAAAAATAACATTGCGAGAATAGCAATGAGTCCGAGGCGAGAGGTAGTGAGGAATAGGCCAGTCTTTTTGTAAGAGAGGATGGTCCAGAGAATAACGCCGATCCATGCCGAGCGGCTAAACGTAAAAAATAGGGCGGGATAGGAGATTAGTGAAATCACGATGAAGAGGTATCGTTTTTTGAGTTCTTTGGTTTCTCTCACAGCGCAGTCAACCGCGATCGTTACCACGGCTAGGTAGCCGCCGAAAATATTTGGATGAGCGAAGGGTCCGTAAGCGCGGAGCCAGCGACCAAATATTCCGGCGTCAATAATGCTTGTTCCGGCAGCTTCCGGAGCGTGGAGCGCCAGTCCAAAAAGGCTTGATGCCCAGCTGGTTTGCATGAGGAACTGTGCGATCCCGAGCATGCTTGGGACAATACTGCCTAGGGCCAACCAGCACCAAACCATTTTTTGGTTTACCGGGCCAAGAAGAAGAAGAAAAAAGAGAAGCCAGGCTTCAAGAATCCACAGCGCGTGTTGCCAGGCAATGTCGGGATCGAGTGACCAAGACGATGAAAGGAACGCATACAGCGTAAAGAGCATGACTGCGCAGATGAAGATTCGATCGCGCGTGAAGCGAAATTCTTTCTGTCTTTTTGCCGTGTATGTTCGATAGAACCAAGGGATAAAAAGTATGACTGCGAACCAGAGAAGCGCTTCTGTCGCGTAAAAACCAATCGTTCGGTATTCCCATTTCACTTTGTCAACAAAACATTCTTGGATAATCCAGATGGTTTGCCAAGGAAGAAGAAAGAGGAGTGCGTGTATAGCGTATCGAAGGAGTCGTTCCATAGTCTAGTTGCTCAACCCTAAATGGTTGCATCGTCGTTGCCACTCATCTCGGAATTGTTCTCGCCTGTCCTGTTCATGAAATTTTAACAGAGTATCGCTCACCACAACATGTGTCGGATTGCTCGAACCACGAGGGTGAGTTTTTTGTTTCATTTTTTGCAGCTGGATTCCTCGAGCATGTTTTTCTAGTAGGTCACCGTATTTGCCACTCCAGAGTGTTTCAACGAGTCGGCGCACGCTTTTCGAGACAGGTGTATCTTCGACACGGATTTTCGGTGCGGGATAAAACGCGTGCGTGGCATTCGGCAGGAATTTTTTTGTCCAGTGATTCTCTTTCTGTATTGTTTCGTACAGCGTATTCGGATCAAATATCGGGATCAGCTGGTGGATCCAGTAGGTAAGGTAGGGGTCGCCTCCGGGGATGGCAAGAGTTGACAGATTGAGCGCATCATCGGTTGCATAAAAACTTAAGCACACGCGATCAGTGATGTACCGTCCATGACGACGCAAGCGAAAAAGTGATAAGAGGAGCGTCGTCATGAGCCGAGCCAGCCAGAGTCGCCCATGTCGGATGATAATAAAGACATCGATATCACTGTCTTTTTCCGCAGTACCCTGGGCAACTGTATTGCAGACAAAGAAGGCTTGAAGAAAAGGAACGAAGCGGCACAGGCGTCCGGCATGATTCGCGATTGCAAGCTTGGTGTCTAGAGCGTGGATTCGTTGGGAGTGAAGGGAAATAATTTCGCTCCTGCCGAAGAGGCAATATCGTCCATTGTGTTCCTCGATCTGTTTGGCGGCGGTGAGATACCGAAGTGTGTCGAGGACATCAGACAATGTGTTTGGAGCTGTCCCCCAGAGAAAGCAGTGGAGTTCTAGAAGGGTGACCGGATACGCAAAAATATCAAAATAGGCCAGTGTCCGAAGGATGGCCGGCTGCATATTTATGTTTCCTCTCGCATGGCAATCGCTTCCGGGCGCATTGAGTCGCTCTTCTGCTGTAGCGGGTTTCTGCTGTTTTCTGTTACAGCACTGTCGGCCACTATAATGGCAGCCGCTTGAATGGCGATAATCTGATCGCGTCCGATGAGATACGTTTTGGACGATAGAGCGGTTGGAGCCACAAGGTATTGCGCCACGAGTTGTCCTTCAGTCTCTATGACAATATCGCGCACTCGACCAAGTGTTTTGCCTGATTTTGTTTGTACAGGGAGGCGTTTAAGTTGTTTGTACGGGAGGCGTGGCATGGGCGTGTTTTTTGAATACGAGTTTTTGTTGAGTCGCGGTCAGGATGGTGGAGAGAAGCCAATACAGCGAAAGCCCTGCAGGGAGCTGGATGCCGATAATGACGGTGAGTGCTGGCATCATATAGAGCATCTGCTTGTTCATCATGGCGGCCATATCTTCATCTTTGCCGCCAGCCCCTGCTTCTTTCGGCGGTCGTTTTCGTGTCATCATTTTTGCCTGCCAGTATTGCGCAGCGCCAGCGAGAACGGCCAGGATAATACTTCGTTTGCTTAGGTCAAGGAAGCCAAGCGACAGTGTATTCAGATTGCCAGGATTTGGAATAAACGGGTACAGAAGGCCAAAATCTTTCCCCGAGAGCCCTGCTCGGAGCACCCGGTATAACGCAATAAATACGGGGAGTTGAATGAGAATAGGGAGGCACGAACCAAACGGGTTGACCTTATGCTCTTTGTAGAGCTGCATGGTTTCTTGAGCGATCATTTGCTGGTTGCCCGCGTGGAGTTTTTTGATTTCCTCCATTTTTGGTTGGAGCTCTGTCAGTGATTTTTGTGCTCGAATGGAACTTGAGGTCAAGGGATAGAGGAGCAGCTTGATAAAAACCGTGAGGAGAACAATCGCAACACCGACATCCGGGATGATGGTATACAGGCCGATAAAAATATTTAAAATTGGCTGGTACAGGACAGCTTGGAAGATTCCGTTCATACGGATCTCACTATAGCAGAATGAACGATTTGTTTCAATTACTCAGTAGCGACGGTCTGTTCAGCGACGGTCGTTTCTTCGGGCACGGTGTCAGCCGGGGCTATGGATTCTTGCGGTGGAGCATCCTCGCTTGAGACGGCAGTGGTTTCATCACCTTCTTGAACGACCTTGATTTTCCATCCGGTGAGTTCTGCTGCCAAACGCACATTCTGGCCACCACGGCCAATTGCGAGAGAAAATTGGTCGCCCTGCACATGGGCGACAGCTTCTTTTGTCGCATCGTCGAGCGTAACGTTCGAGACCTTTGCCGGAGAAAGCGCGTGTTTAATGTAGTCAGCGGTGTTGGTGCTGTACTGAATAATATCGATTTTTTCTCCGCCAAGTTCATCGATAATGGTGGTAATGCGGCTGCCGCGTTGGCCGATACACGAGCCGATGGGGTCAATTCCCTCGTCAGATGTCGCCACCGCAACTTTTGATCGGTTTCCTGGATCTCGAGCAATGCCTTTGATTTCAACGAGACCTTCCGCAATTTCAGGAATTTCCTGCCGGAAAACTGTTTCAACCATTTTTTTGTTTGAACGCGATAGGATAATTTCAGGGCCGCGGATGCCGCTTGACACAGAGATCACATAGACGCGAAGCCGCGTGCCTGGGCGGTATTGTTCGCGCATAACTTGTTCTTCCACTGGAATGACCCCGACAATTTTTCCGAGATCAATAATCACGGCGCCATTTCTGTCGCGGCGCTGTACGGTGCCTTGTACAATCGCATTTTCTTGACTCTTGAAATCTTCAAATACCGTGTTGCGTTCTGCTTCACGGAGTTTTTGGATGATGACTTGTTTTGCGGTCTGTGCCGCCATGCGGCCAAAATCAGAGGGAATCGTAAGTGTGATTTTTATAATATCGCCGATCGCGGCATCGGGCTTGTATTCTTTTGCCGGTGTGAGCATGATATGCATTTTTGGATTAAAACGAACCAGGTCATTCGTTTCTTCCTCGGTGAGTATTCGGTCTTCGATTTCAGCTTGCTCGCGCCGTGCCGCGAGCTCTGCTTGGGCTTTTTCCAGATCTTCATCGGAAATATCTTCTGTCACTTCCTTTTCATCCCAGGCCTGCATATCGCCGGTTTCAGGATCAAATTTTATTTTAATGTTCTGTTGTCGATTGCCGAAATCTTTTCGATACGCGGCTCCAAGCGCGGATTCAAGCGCCTCAAGCACGGTCTCGTACGGGAGGCCTTTTTCTGTGCAGATAAACTGAATTGCCTTTGAGATTTCTGATGCCATAGAGTGCTCGAGTAACTAGAATTTACCACCGCCCTCGGGCGGGGTCCCACCAACGGCGGGAGAACCTAGGAGTGAATGAAGTTTTTTTGAATAAAAAAAGCAGCATGATGGTATCAGCTACTTACAGGAAGTAGCATAACACAATTGATGTTTTTTGTCAAATATCGCTTAAGACGATGGGAGAATATAGTGAAAAATTTCTGGCGGGCCGGTACCCGTGTCGTAAACACTTACTTGTTCAAATTGGATGGGGGTGTGATCGATGGAAATCGTATGCGCGAGACACCAACAACGGGCGGCACGAGCAATGCGTGCGATTTTTTCTGCGTCAGTCGCCCGTTCCGCCATGCCATCGCGCGGGTCGCCCTTCCTCGTTTTTACCTCAATAAAACAAAGGGTTTTTTCTCTTTGGTTCATCCACGCGATAATGTCGATTTCTCCCCGGCGTACGCGGTAGTTGCGATCAATAATGTCGTAGCCTTTTTTTGCGAGAAGCGTTACTGCCGCTTCTTCGCCCCAATCGCCGAAGAGGCGTTTTGGTGTTTTCACAGGCTTTCGGATTTTTTGAAGACAAGACCTTTATGGTATGGGCCGACAGGGAATTCTGTTTGTGTTTTATATCCATGAAGTTCGCTCCAGCGAAGGACATCGTCCCAGTTGACCAATTCTTCTTTTGTGGGCGCAAACGACAGCGTCGTTTTTATCCAATCAACAATAAGGATGCGGCCGCCTTCTTTGACCAAGCGGTCGGCTTCAGCAAGAACAGCGTCATCTTTTTTTACCGCGGAGAGAAAATTTATGAGGAATACGACGTCAAGGCTTTTTTCGGGTATGGCAATCGATTTTGGTTTTTCAATATCAGCCCAGACCGTGTGGATATTGTGGGTGGCATCGAGCCCGGCGCGTTTGGCGATACCCTGCAGTGATTCTTTCATGATGTCGACCGCATAGACACTCCCTTTTTCGCCGACAATTTTTGCGGCCGGAAAAACAAAATTGCCGGTTCTCCCAGAACCGAAATCAGCCATATGCATGCGGGTGGAGAGACCGATTTTTTCAAAAAGTAGGTGCGGGTCGATCAATTGGTTGCCCGAGTGGTAGACCATGTGTTAAGAATCTAGAAAATAGTGAGTACCACCGCCAGTGGGCGGGGTCCCGCCAAGGGCGGGAGAAAGTAGAATTTCATTTGATTCCGAATAATCGTCCGAATATACCAAGAATGATTTCACCCAAAAGACCGGTCATTCCCATGAGCGACAGCGCAATAAATGCAATCCCGATAAGCTTATACAAGAGGCGTGTGCCGCCGCTTGACCCCATGTGCTCCTCAGCCCAAGAATTTGAACCGAAGTTCTCGACGAACCATTCGGTTTTGACGACCAGAATGATTCCGACCACGATGGCGAGTATGCCGACGATGTATTTCATAAGTTGAGTCGTTAAAATCTTTTGTCAGTATAGCGCGGAGTGTTGTGTCTCGACAAGAAGAAATTTTTTGCGTAGGATAGGGTTATTCTTTAGCGGGTATGAAAGAAGAGATAAAACAATTGGAAGCGTTGGAAAAGAAGATCCAGTCAACCTGGGCGCTTTTGAATATTGATACGCTCATTGCCGAACAGCACGCGCTCGAATATGAAATGCAAGACGCCGATTTTTGGAAAGACGCCGATAACGCCAAAAAGGTATCGAAACGCCGTGACGATATCGCGAAAGAGGTTGGGACATGGTCGAAGATGAAAAAAGAAGTCGAAGAGCTGATCGGTTTGGCGAAAGATTTGTCAAAACAGCCTGATCAAGAGCTGATTGCCGAAAGCCGGCAGCAGATAGCCGATCTCGAAAAACAGTTCCAAGATTTGGAATTTTATCTTCTTTTCAGCGGCAAGCACGATCAAAAGAACGCCATTGTCGCCTTTCATGCCGGCTCGGGTGGCACTGAAGCGCAAGATTGGGCCGAGATGCTTCGGCGGATGATTTTTCGTTATGCGGAAAAAAAAGGATGGACGGTCACTGTACTTGATGAATCAAAGGGAGCAGAGGCCGGGATAAAATCGTGCGTGGCGCGTATCGAGGGCCGTTACGCATACGGCCATTTGAAATCCGAGCACGGAACGCATCGTCTGGTCCGGATCTCGCCGTTTGACGCCGAACAGATGCGGCATACGTCGTTTGCGCTCATTGAGGTAATCCCGGAATTGGATACGACCGACGAAATAACCCTCGATCCCAAAGATCTGCGGATTGATACCTTTATGTCCGGCGGCAAAGGAGGCCAGAGTGTGAATACCACCTACAGCGCGGTTCGTATTGTGCATATCCCAACAGGCATTACCGTGCAATGCCAGAATGAGCGTTCGCAGATGCAAAATAAAGATGTGGCGATGCGGGTGCTGCAATCGAAATTAGAGAAGTTGCAGGAAGAAAAAGAAGAAGAAGAGCGACTGAAGATTCGTGGGGAATATAAAAGTGCGGAGTGGGGGAATCAGATTCGTTCTTATGTCATCCATCCCTACAAACTGGTGAAGGATGTACGAACAAAATTTGAGACCGCTGACCCGGACGCAATCCTTAATGGAGAATTGGATCCGTTTGTTGAAGCATTTCTTCGTTGGCAGAAAGTAGAATCTAGAAAATAGAAAATTATGAAGATTATCGCCGAGAAAGATGCTGATCTCGCAGAGCTTGTTTCCGCGTTGAAGGAGGGTAAAACCATTGTTTACCCGACCGAAACCTGCTATGGGCTGGGATGCGATGCGACGAATGAGATCGCCGTTCAAAGGATTTTCGCGATCAAAGGACGTGAAAAAAACAAAAGTGTTCTCATGATTGCTTCAGATGCGGACATGGTAAAACAGTTTGTGGAATGGAACGACATGATAGACACTTTGGCGAGAGCATATTGGCCGGGACCGCTCACGATCGTCTGCCCGAAAAAGAATACTGCCGCACTTCCGTCTGCCGTTGTCGCCGAGGATCACACGGTTGCATTTCGTGTGACGAATCAGCCCTTTGCCCATGCCTTGGTCGCCGCCTTTGGTCGGCCGGTCGTGTCCACTTCTGCCAACCTGGCTCACGGACCCAATTCCTATCGGATTGAAGAGGTTGAACGCGCGTTTGTGGAGAGCCATGTCCGACCAGATATTCTCATTGATGCGGGGGAGCTTCCGGTGCGTCCACCCTCGACAGTGGTCCGTGTCAGCGGGAGCGACGTCGCAGTTTTGCGACAAGGAAAAATCGTGATCTCATCATAAATATGACATCAGCGCGTTTCTTGGCCATATGCACTCTCATCGCCGCCTCCTCGGCCCTCATCCTTTGGGGAGAGTGGACCGGCACGATGCGAGAGATTGACCGACGATCGCATCATATTGTTCGACTCGGAACGCGCGTGAAGCCGGTTCAAACAACGGTCAAAGGACTGTACCTTACGGCGTATTCCGCTGGTACAGAAAAAAAGCTTGATGAAATCATTGCGCTCATAGATCGGACAGAGTTGAACGCGGTCGTTATTGATATCAAAGATTATTCCGGAACCGTGCTTTTTCCCGCCACGGTGCCTTTGACCAAGGAGTTGGGGCTCACAAAAAATACTCTTGGCGACGTGGGCGCTGTCATAAAAAAATTACATCGGCACGGCATCTATGTGATTGCTCGGCAGACGGTATTTCAGGATCCGCTTTTGGCGAGTAAAAAACCCGAGTGGGCGATTCGAAGCAAAACGGGCGGTGTGTGGCGCGACCGAAAAGGCCTGTCGTGGGTTGATCCGACTCGTCGCGAAATTTGGGAATACAATGCCGCGCTCGCTCGCGAGGCGATTCGGCTGGGATTCGATGAAATCAATTTTGATTACGTGCGGTTTCCGACGGACGGTAATATGAGCGATGTCGTCTACACGAACGGCGAAGATATGCTGTTCGATGTGATGGGAAAATTCTATGCTTACCTCCATGATGAGCTTGGGTCACTCCCGGCTCCCATTTCCCTTGATTTTTTTGGCTTTGTCATGGAGCGTCACGACGGTATGACCATCGGCCAGCGGCTGGAAGATGCCCGTGATCGGGTTGACGTTATTTCGCCCATGATGTACCCCTCGCATTATCCAGCCGGACATTTGGGTTTTGCCAATCCGGCAGACTATCCGCGCGAGGTGATCGACCACGGTCTCACTGTCGGCCTGCCATATGTCGCATCTTCGACCACAAAGATTCGTCCATGGATTCAGGCGTTCAATCTCGGCGCTGTTTATAGTGCCGAAAAGATTCGCGCGGAAATAGATGCCGTGGAAAAGCATTCGGATGCGGGGTGGCTCTTGTGGAACGCGGCGAATCGATATACTGATGCCGGGCTGCAGCCTGCGGAGCTTCCAGAGCTACAAAAGCTTCAGAAGCCTCGGCAGCTTTAGAAGCTAGAGACATTTGTGCAATACATCTACACCCCCACACAACTTAAAGAGCTTTGTGCTCGTTATGGCTTTTTTCCTTCCAAACAGTACGGCCAGCATTATCTTATCTCCGATGCTCCTGTGAAGAAAATAATCGAGGCTGGGGAGTTGACAAAGGATGACACGGTTATTGAAATCGGTCCGGGGTTTGGCGTACTTACACTTGCTATTGCTCCGCTCGTAAAAAAAGTGATCGCCTTTGAAATTGAACAGAAACTCAAACCATACTGGGAGGAAAAACAAAACGAATTTCCCAACATCGAAATCATCTGGGGTAATTTTCTCAACAAAAAACTTCTAGATTCCAGATTTAAGATTCTAGATTCTCGCTACAAGGTTCTCGCCAACCTGCCATATTCGATTACGTCTGATGCCTTGCGCGTTATCTTGGAGACCGATCCGCCACCAGAGCGGGTTGTCGTCATGGTACAAAAAGAAGTCGCCGAGCGTATTTTGGCTCGGCCGCCGAAGATGAGTCTACTTTCTGTGGCGGTACAATATTTTGGCGAGCCGTTCCTGGTTGCCAAAGTTTCGGCTGGCTCATTTTGGCCGAGGCCAAAAGTCGATTCCGCCATCGTCGACATACCGATATTTCCACATATCGATAGGTCGAAATATCGAGAAGAATTTTTTCGTATCGCGCGGGTTGGTTTTTCACACAAACGAAAACAATTGTG
>JAHFIC010000051.1 GCA_023246555.1 Candidatus Magasanikiibacteriota bacterium | reverse complement strand
CGGAATACGATAAAACACGTCTCCTCAAAAACATCCTCGGCTTCCGGCTGGCCACCGCCGTCGTTTTTCTTGGAATCGCTCCGATTATTGCGCTGTTCTTCCCCTATCCGCCGCAGGTAAAAGTCGCCATCGCGATTTCGACGATATCATTCATCTTCATTGCCATAAACCAAATCCTCATCGGCTATTACCAAACCGAACTGCGCATGCAGGTTCATGCGTTTGCGGACATTGCCGGACGCGCCGTGCTCGTCCTTGGACTCTGGCTTCTCATCGCGAATCACGCCGCGTTTCTTCCCATCATGGCACTCATTGTGCTTTCCACCGTCACGCAAACCGCGTGGGACTGGATTGCAGCGCGCCGCGCAAAAATCGGATTTGCCTATAATCCGGACATCTGGCGCGCCATTGCCGCGAAAATGTGGCCAGTGGCGGTGTCCATCATGTTTAATGTCGTCTATCTCAAAGGTGACATTGTGCTCCTCTCGCTTTTCCGTCCGCAGGCCGAAGTCGGTCTCTATGGCGCGGCATACCGTGTTTTGGACATTGTCTCGCAAATGGCGATGATGATTATGGGCGTAATAATGCCGCTTCTTGCCTTTGCATGGTCGCGCGGGCTGAAGGGCGAGTTCCGCGCGCGGTACCAGCAGGCATTTGATGCACTTATGGCAATCGCCGTGCCGGGTACTGTCGGCTTGGCGCTCTTAGCGGAAAAAATCATGACCCTCGTTGCGGGGCCTGACTTTGCGGCTGCCGGACTTCCACTCTCGCTTCTTTCCATCGCGGTTTTCGGCGTCTATCTTGGCGCGGTCTTTGGCCACACGGCCGTTGCTATCAATAAGCAAAAACAAACGATATGGATTTACGCCTCAGACGCGGTCATCACGCTCATCGGCTACGTTGTGTTTATCCCCCGCTTCGGCATGCTGGGCGCTGCCGGTATGACCATATTTTCCGAACTCTATGCCGGATTGTTCCTCTTTCTTGCCATCCGCCGATATAGCGGCGAACGGCTCCAGTTGAAAACTTTTGGTAAAATCCTCACGGCCAGCGCCACAATGGCCGCCGGAATCATTCTTTTCTCTCATCTCTCAGTCATCGCACTCATCGCTCTTGGTATCGTCATCTACACGAGCATCATCATCGCCATCCGCGGCATTTCAAAAGAAACGCTTCGCGAAATTATTCGCATATGACACAACTTCTTGCACTTTTTTTTCTCCTCCTGCCGACCTACCTTATCCGCTTCCGCATCGGACCCCTGCCAACGACGTTTCTTGAAATATTTTTTTGGATTGTCTTTCTCGTCCAACATCAAAAAATTCTATTTTCTACTTTCTCCTCTCTATTTTCTCAACATCGGTCGCTCTTCATCGCCATCACTCTCTTTCTTCTCGCCGCAACGATCTCCGTCTTCACGTCTATTGACACCCGCGCCGCACTGGGTGAATGGAAAGCCTTTTATGTTGAGCCGGTGATCCTTTTTTTCATTCTCATTACATCCATCAAAACAAAAAAGCACGTGGACAATATCCTTCTATCGCTTATTTCTCTCTCGATTCTTACATCGGCGCTCGCGATCTACCAGCATTTTACCGGCTGGCTTGTCCCCTATGCATTCTGGGCAAACCACGACACCTATCGCGTCACTGCGTGGTATGGATTTCCAAATGGCGTAGGGCTTTTTTTGGCGCCAATTATTCCACTGGCGATATATCGTATCCAACAATCGCGGACTGAAAAAACGCGGTTCATCATCCCTATACTAATGATCCCTGCTTCATTATTGGCGATCTTGTTCGCCAAATCCACTGGCGGGCTCATCGGCATTGCCGCTGGCATTGGCGTGCTTCTACTTCTCTGTAAAAAAACACGGCTTCCCGCCAGTATCGTCGGCGTGGTAGCGCTTATTACCTTGTTTGCATTACCAAAAGATAACCCGATTCGTCAGGAACTCCTTATGCAAGACCGCTCCGGACAAATCCGTGTGAGCATGTGGGGCGAAGCCGCAGAATTGCTTTCCGATCGACCGATTCTTGGCGCGGGACTTGCCTCGTATGCCGAACGGGTCGCACCCTACCACACGACGGTGAACGGCGAAGGCATCGAAATTTTCCACCACCCGCACAATATTTTTCTGACAATGTGGGTAAATCTTGGACTTCTGGGCCTCGTGGGGTTCGTATGGATTCTCGTGTGGTTTTATAAATCAGCTATCAACTATTCCCGCCTTCATACGGAACCCCCCGACTTGGTCGGGGTGGCAACCGTCAGCTTGTCACCATATTTGCTTGCCAGTATGACCACACTTCTCGTGACCGGCCTCGTTGATTCTCCTTATATCAAAAACGATCTGGCAATGTTTTTTTGGCTGCTCCCGGCGCTCATGATAATAACCACAAAACACTATGAAACCATGGAAAACACCTAAACTCCGGCAATTGGCAAAAACAATGATGAACTTCCGCCACGAAGAAGATCTTCTGAATTTTCTGCGCGACCTTTGTACACTTGAAGAACTACAAGTGCTCTCGAGCCGCTGGGAAGCGGTACAACTTATCAATAAAAAAATTCCATACCGAAATATTGCCAAAAAAACTGGTCTGTCAACGGCCACAGTCACCCGCATCGCTCACTGGCTCCACCATGGGGAAGGTGGCTATAGTGCCGCATTAAAAAAGAACACGCGATAGAACAATATCGCGTGCTACCCCGTTCACGACCAACTTTTCCTAGTGGGCCCAACTCCACCCACTTGGGGATCCCCACCCACCTCCACGAGAATTTCCGTGGGTGTCGTAACTAGGTGAGGGCGTGAGCCATGGATTCACCACCGAGGTGCAATTTGCCACCGCCTTTCCACGCACAAATCCGGCATAACCAAGATCCTCTTCACAAAGGCGGCGGAGGCAATCCGCCTTCTCTTCTTCCTTCAAGTCCGGATCTGCGTGAATCTCGCCCTCTGACAAAAATATCCAAATTTCAGCGCCATCGCGCACGGCACGCTCGATGGCTTCGTAATTATCCTCCCCAATCAAGGGAAGAAAGTCAGCGGCATCTTCGGGCGTCCTCACCCGCGGGCTCTTCCTCACCTCCGAAACCTGCCTCACTTTTCCCGCACGCTCCTTTTCCAAAGCCCGCCTCTGCTGCGCGAACTTTTCCTTAGCCCGAGCCAGATTCGCTTTTTCGTCCTCTTGAGTAATCTCTTTCACGAAGACAAAAACAGCGAATGGCTCATAGCTCGGGCCCTTGTAGACGAGGCCAGGGCTGTTTTCCGGAATGTACGACACTCCAATCTCCCCGATCACCCGCTGGACATCCTCTGGGCTTTCAAGAATGTATACGACGGACCGGGGGGAAAAGTTTAAAAGAATAAGCAACGTTTGTAGCAAGGTGACCGTCTCTTGTGAGAGGCCATGCCCCGCCAATACGAGATACGTCGACGATAAACGTCGAACCTTCTGAAGTTCCCCACTATCCCGAATGATTTTCATTGTCTCGACCTCTCCTTTACACTAAAATTAGTGTATTAACACATTAAAACGTTTTTCTCTTCTTGTCAAGACGTCCAAAAAACAAAATTTAATCGTGGCGATTGGTAAAAAATACGGCGGTAAATCTTGGGGGAGATTTACCGCCACGTACGGCGTCGGCGATGATCAGCGCGACGCCCCTCCTCGTTGCCTCTCATGGGCTTCGTATTTTTTCCTCCAGTAGAAAGGAGAATCTTCCAGGAGGGCACTGTTGAGTAGATCGAGCTTCTGGACGAGCCCGGAGTTTGGCCATCCGACTTCTCGCGGCCAATTCTCTTGAACTCCGCGGTGCTGCTGAAAAATATTGGGGACGTGCCGCATGATGGTGCGCGCGTGATCCGTCCCGACCCCGAGCTCCCCCATCCTCTTGAGTGCTGCTTCCAGGCGAGAGAATTGAATATTATCGAGACAGAGGACCAGCGTCCTGGTAGACTGTTCCCTCTTCTCGAGCTCAGCGATGAGTTTTTCAACCCATTGGTCTTCGGACATCTCTTCTTTCCTCCTAATAGTTTAGTCCGAGAATGTTCGAAAAATATACTAGCCCAAATAAAAACAAAATACAAAAAAACTGTTGATAACTCTGGTATACTATGGTAGGCTGGTCCGACATGGAGAGGTGTCAGAGTGGTCGATCGTGCGGCTCTCGAAAAGCCGTAGGCCGCAAGGCCTCGTGGGTTCGAATCCCACCCTCTCCGCCAGTTAGGAAATGAAGTTGTTGGCTCGCCCGCTACGCGGGCTCGCCAGCCGTTTTTCGGGAAAATTTCAAGCCGTTTTGAATTCAGCATAAAGTTCGAGCCGACATTTTTAAGAAATGCGCGGATTTGCGCTTTGTCGCTTTGCGACAAAAGAATTTTGGCTTGGCTACTCAATAAAAT
>JAHFIC010000025.1 GCA_023246555.1 Candidatus Magasanikiibacteriota bacterium | reverse complement strand
CCGATTGCGGACCAAAGTTCAAACATTTGAACGGCAAATGTTCACTCGAAATGAGCATCAAAAAAACGGCCCAGTGGCCGGTGATTGTTGGTGAAAAAGAGCCAAAAAGGTAACGGTAACAGCCGCGTTGAGGAGCGGGTTATTTGTTCTGATTTCGAAACTAACCTTGGCCATTGATTCCTCCTGTGGAACCACCGGGTGGATCCCGGCGTCCAATGACGCACACAATATCACGATCTCCCACGCTTGTCAATACCAGGTCATAGATGATACGGTATGCGGGTATGCCGCCCGATAAATACACGGCCGTTTGGGTATCGCACAGCTCAATAAGTGATTTTTTGGCGTGTCCGCGCGCGTATTATTTGAAAAATGTCTACAAAGATCCGAAGACGAATCATAAGATGAAACTCATGTCGCCGCCGTTGGCGCTTGGGAGTGGGGTGCATGAAGTGGTGGAATCACTCTCGGTCTTGCCGCGCGAGAAGCGGTTTTTGGAACCCTTGGTGGCGCGGTTTGAGCGCGTATGGGGAAAATTTTCCGGCAAGCGCGGCGGGTTTTTTGATGTGGATACGGAATACAAATACAAAGTCCGCGGTCAGGAAATGCTGAAGCGCGTAGAGCGGCATCCCGGGCCGGTGGCGCGGCAGGCGATAAAAATTCAGCAAGACCTGCCGTATTTTTTGGCTGTCGGAAGAAGACAATATTATTCTCTGCGGCAAAATCGATTGGCTGGAATACCTGTCCGAGTCAGATAGCGTGCATATTATCGATTTCAAAACCGGCAAACGAGATGAAGATCCTGATTCGCTTCAGCTGCCGATCTATCATCTTTTGGTCCATAATTGCCAGAAAAGAAAAGTGACAAAAGCGAGTTATTGGTATTTGGACAGGAACGACGATCTTGATGAACAGCCTCTGCCGGAGGTGGACGCCGCGCGCGAACGCATTTTGAAGATCGCGCGCGATATCAAATTAGCGCGGCAATTGGATCGCTTCAAATGTCCGGTGGGGAGCGATGGATGTCGAGATTGCGCGCCGATGGAAGCACTCTATCGTCATGAAGGTGAATGTGTCGGTAACGATGATTTTGGCGCGGAGGTGTACGTGGTGCCGCGGCGCGTAGAGAAAGAAGGCGAGACAAGCATCATTTTATGACACCAGAACATTACATTTGCCGCGGGTGTAAAAACGTCTTTGACGACAATGGGCTCTGCGGCGTCGATGGGTGCTCGAAGTACGGTGAACCCCTCGAGATGTGCGATTGTCCAAACGGCTGGCATAAAGGCGCGTTTGAAGAGAGTGGGTGGGAACCGATTGAGGAACATTGATCCGGTTTGCCAACCGCTTCACCTTCGTGATATCGTAGGGCCGTTATTCTCTGTTTATTTTCGAATTTCCTCCCTGGTATGACACAAGGAAAAAACGCCAGTCCGTTTTTTTTGCAAAAATTAATTCCACGAAATAAAAAACCACTGCTCCCAATATATCGAAATCTGTTATCGATGGGCAGTATTGGCTATTATTTGCATACGGAAGATGGCTGGCGGACGCGCGTCTATATCTACAATCATTTTGCGCTTTTGAATGACGCGCCGTTTCAGGCCGCTTGGGAGGCACGGTTTTTTACCCGCGCCGGAGACGTCGCGGCTCGGCGTACGGGAACATTTGTCAATCCGGAAACCGTCATTCTCGAGACGGCCGATATTCCCGGACTTGATCAGTACGGCATCATTTCCGTTCACATCAAAGATGCTAAGACAGATCGCATGCTCCATGAGCTGTATTCGTCGGTATTCTTCACGGAATTTTTTGTTCCCGGCACAAAAAAGAGCATCATGGCGCATTGCCTTTCCGGTTCGCCCAAGGCCAGTCACTGCGGCATGGATCACATGTCGACGAGCTGGACCACGCCTGCCGGATTTCGCCCAACGCTTTATCTTGGAAATTCCTGTCGATTCCAGAGCTTCTTTCACCCGGCGTGCGGCCATGCGGCAGTGACGTTTATCAATCATCGCGGAGAGAAGAAGACCATTCAGCTAAAGCCATTGCCTCAATTGGGCTGCCAAAAAGTTGATCTGTTTGGGCAGTTTCCGGAAATTGAGCCGCATGTCGGGAGCGGGCCGTATTCCATGCATGTGCTGGGAAAGAACATTCTTCATAAACCATTTATGACTCAAACCAATGGCACGGTGGTTCTTGGCGAACATTTATGATCAACTGGCGCGACTATTTTCAGGTAAAAAACAAATGTATTTTTTCGAGCCATGTACACCTTGTGCCAGGACTCGAAAATACGTTTACGTATGTGAACGATGGGAAAGAACGGGAGCGGTTGGTGATTCTCTTTCTCGATTCGTCTGGAGTCGCGGTCGGCGGCGAGCCGATCATTCTTGAGCTTCCGGGCGGCGCTGTCATGAAGCTTGACGCTCGCGCGGAGCTCATGAAACACGGCATAAAGGAGTTTGACGGAAGCTTTTTGGTTCTTGTCTCCAATGTTGACCAAAACCGTCCATTTGACATTTCCACCAAAGATCATGTCACGCGCTGGCAGGGAGCTGAAATGGCGACCGAGATTGTAACGGCCGGACACCTGAATATGAATGTTCCATCGCAGTTGTCAAAGAAGGCCTTTTTTATGTTCTGTTCGTCGGTCATTTCTTCGTCCGACACAACCACTCGGGTAACATTGTTCAATCACTCAACGGAGTCGGATTATACAGATACAGCGACTGTCATTCCCGAGTTACATAACTTGCATGGCGAGTCTTTGGCTGGGAAACCGGCGGTCATGCCGGCCTTCGGCTCGGCCATAATTGACGTGGATGAGTGGTTTGGCGACGCGGGAAAATTGCTTCTCGCCAAAACCGGCGGACGCGGAACGCTCTCGGTCGCGCATTTGGGCCACACGATCGGATCGTTGTTTTTCCATATGGACCGCCCGACGAAGGCGTTCAAATGCGGCCAGCATACTCAGCCGGTTATCCCCGCGGTCTTTTTTCAGCCCGGGTACAATTATTGGGCAGAGTGGATCGGCGCGCACGTGCCATTTGCCGGACAGGTCATTCCGGCATTAAGCTGGTTGAAGCACAACCGTTCTGCCATACGGATGTTTTATCCGCATCACTCCAATTATGTGCCGTCGCTTGGCGCGTATTTTCGGCAATCGCGTTTTGTCGTGTGGGGACGGATGATGCTCCGAGCCCTGTATTTTTTGATCAAACGCAAGTTTAAGATTGATGAGATGAATTTTTCCGGTCGAAATGAGCATAATGAATATGTCATCCAGCATAATTTGTGGAACAGCATGAAGCTGTTTCAGTTCAGCCGCGGCCGAGTGGAGGCTCTGCTCTACCCCTTGCTGTCTATTCCCGGCGTCAAAAAAGACGGCAAGACGCTCTGCATCGGGCCAAAAAATGAAGGCGAGATGCTCCTGTTGGAAGCCCATGGCTTTCGCGATGTCATTGGCATTGACCTTTTTACATACACGCCGAAGATTCTTCTTATGGACATGCACGAGATGCAGTTTCCAAACGACACTTTTGACACGATCATGTCTGGCGCGGTGATTCGCTATGCGTACGATGTTGAGCGAGCGGTCAAGGAAATGATCCGTGTTGCCACAGACGGCGCATTGATGATTGTGAGTTTCGGATTGTTCCCGCCGGAAGAAGAATTGGAGTTTTGCAAGTCTCCGCTCTATGGCGGCGTGAAAGAATTATTGAACCTTTTTGGCGGAACCGTTGACCATGTGTACTGGTGGAACGAAGGACTGGTACCAGGAAAGAAGAGTAAAATTTGCAGTGTTATTTTTCGTTTGAAGAAAAAATAAGGGACGGCGAGAGCAGAACAGCCGTCCCATTTTGTCGCGATCCCTCGTGCGTGTTTTCGTTCCTTTATACCTGAATAATCGGGCTTGCTACGTGACGCCGCAGGATGAGATCTCTCTCACACAGCTCATCGCCTATGCACCATCCACAGTACCAGCCACCCTGGCCATGCTCTAGATAGTTGAAGCCGTCGAGGGTAGAATGAAAATCTGTGATGAGCCGATTTCTCTCAAGATTTTTCGGCAATCCCTGCAGGTGCTCACCAACTCGGTTCCACTCCTCCGCCGTCCTCACGACGGGGCGTTCGGGTGTGTACGCCGTCTGGATCGCCTCTTTGTACGTCGGCGGGGTGTCACCCACCCACTTAACCCTGACGACGTCTAGCATCTCGTCCACGAGGGTGAATTCGTGGATGAGTTCTGTTCTGAGCGACGCTAGCATCGCGGCTTTGCGTTCGGCTTTTAAACGCCGATCCCTTGTTTTTTCAGTGATGCGGTTGAGTGTCCGAAGCAGGTCTTCGGCCAATGCCGTCCCGTTTTCTTCGATGGACTTGATCGTCTCTTTGGCATCTGGGAGACGATCCATTACCTCCGAGATGGCGTGGGTGACGAGAGCGTTGAGGTGGTCGAAATCATTCGTCTTCATGGGGCTTTTTCCTTCAAGTTTGCCGTTCAATTACGGCGCAAAAAGACATATAAATATATGCGTTTTCATGCCGTTTGGACGTGACGTAAAGAACAATACAATAACATAGCAAAAAGGAGGATGGTTGTCAAGGTCCTGTCAGTGACAATTTCCATGGCAAGATAATGCCTTCGCCGACAATGCGCAGAGAAATTTTTGATTCACCAAAGCGGCGGTTTTTGAAGGTGATTGGAATTTCTTTCATCTTGGCGCCCAGTTTCCAGATAGCGTATTTGGTGGAAATCGTAAAGGCATAGCCGGAGGGGTCAAGGGTAGAAAAACGCAGGCGTTTCAAAACGTCAGCGCTTATGCAATTGAAACCGCTCGTGACGTCTTTGACCGGGATGCCGGTGACAAACCGCGCGTAGCGATTGCCCCATCGTGACAAAAGTTGACGAGCGTGTTCCCAGCCGTGAATAACGCCGCCGTGAACATAGCGCGAACCCACGACCACCTGAGCTTTGGATCGCGCCGAGAGGAGTCGTGGCAGGTCTTCGGGATCATGCGAGCCATCGGCATCCATCGTCACGACCGTTTCAATGTCGGGAAATTCGTTTAGGACTTTCTGGAATGCTTCCGCATATGCGCGGCCGAGACCCTCTTTTTTTTGCCGTTCAAATAGAAATAGATTGGGGTATTGTTTTTGCAGAGATCGAACAGCAACGGCCGTGCCGTCGGGCGACTGATCGTCGATCACCATGATAAAAATTTCTGGGAAAAGAGAAAAAATTTCGGGTACGATACTGCCGATGTTTTCTCGTTCATTGTAGGTCGGCAGGAGAACCATTGCTTTTCTTGCTTGCATAGCACAAACATTGTAGCATACTTCTGTATGTTTTTGTTGCCCATGAGTCAAAGAATGAAGGCGGTTTTTCCGATCATTGTTTTGGCTGTGTGCGGAGGCATTCTTTTCCTTTCAGGCCTTGGACGGTTTACATTCAAAGATTATGACGAAGCGTTTTATGCAAAGGTATCCGATGAAATGATTGCATCTCAGAATTACATGTACTTTACTCATTATGGCGATCCGTGGCTCGACAAACCACCATTACTCTTTTGGCTTATTGGCATGAGCGTTCAGGTATTCGGGTTTACTGAGTTTGCGCTTCGTTTGCCGGGCGCGCTCATGGGGCTAGGCACGGTGCTTCTTGTCTATGCCTTTGCCCATGCCCTGACGGGCAATCGCCGAATTGCGCTCCTGTCGGCAAGTATTCTTCTTACCACAAGTCAGTTTGTCTATTCTGCGCGCGAGGTGCGTTTTGATGTTCCCGTGAGTTTTGCCATTCTTATTGCCACGTACGCATTTTTTCGAGGATGGCAAAAACCAATGTGGTATGTTGGCACGGGTATCGCCATAGCATCGGCCATTCTTTTCAAAAGTGTTTTCGTTGTTTGTATTCCGATACTTTTTTTTATCTTCTCTTTCGTCTACCGAGAATGGCGTTGGGTGCGGCAGCCGTTGTTTTGGATAAGCAGTATTGTCGGTCTTCTCTTGGCATTGCCCTGGCACATTGCACAATATCGACGGTACGGTGACGTCTTTTTTTCGACGTATCTTGGGCGGCATGGGTTTGATCGATATGTAGATGCGTTTCTTGGAGCAAGGAATGAAAGCCCACTGTATTTCCTTGCGTTGGCGGGGAAACTTCTTGAACCATGGTTTGTGTTGTTTGTTGTTGGGTGTTTCTGGATCCTTGCTCAAAGGAAACAGGTACGCCGAGCTTTGCTGTTTCAGCCTCTTTGCGCTACCTTGGCGTCGGTGGCGGTGATTGTAGGACTTCTCAGTTTTTCAAAATCAAAATTGTTCTATTATTTTGATCCCATCTATCCATTTTTTGCCCTGTTTCTTGGTCTGTGTATTTTTATTTGGTATGAACGGGTAAAACCAAAATTACACACAGCATTCCTTGGCGTTCTGGCATTCCTTTTTGTTTTGGGCCTCGTGAATACCATCTGGCAGATCTTCGAGATACGAGAGTGGCCACGCGGAAAAGAATATGCCATTGCCGAAGATGAGCGCGAGATAAGCGATGTGTTGAATCGTCAAACCATCTCGCGAAAGCTCTACACCATTATTCATTTTTCTTGGAATACCATTGGTTTTTACACGAGGATTCGCGCGGAGCCAATCGAGATTGCGGAATTAAAAAATACCCTTGACGAAGAAGCATTCTTTTTGCTCATTCCAACAGATATCCTCGGATCAATTGAACTTAGTTCCAGCATTCTTGATCGGGCGGAGATTATTTTCGAGGGAGAGGCACTTACCCTGTTTTCCGTGCGTGCCGCATCATAAGCGCCGCAAACGTTTGGAGGCCGGCGTTTTCTTTGAGTTTTGGAATATCATTTTCATACCAGAGCTTGGAAAAATCAAACGGCACGGATTCGGCCAGGACAGCGGCGACAAAATCAGCCATTTCTTTTTCGTCGTAATGAAAATGAAAAAGCTGCTGGCGAATGACCTGCGGCAACTCTTCGATATTGTGCACGCGCTTCACGAACGAGAGCGCGTTGTAAAATACTTCGCCAAAGCTTACGACGGGAACACCCACAAGGCCTGCTTCCCAGCCAGTCGTGCCCGTGATCGCCGTGACGAGCTTCGCGTGTTTTAAGATTTCAAATCCCGGAGTTTTGTGATGAATGAGCCGCACGTTCGGAATTTTGAGAAGTTTTTTGTAGTACGAGCGCGCGCGTTTTGAGACCATGGCCGGATGTTCTTTTACATACAGTTTGTATTCAAGCGGGAGCGAGCGGGCAATATATTTGATGAGTTCGATCTGGTCAAAATAAAATGGAGATAAGAGCAAAATAGAAAGCTCCGGTTCATAATGCAACGGAAAGTACGCGAAGTTTTCGCTCCAATCCGTTGGCGTATAGAGATCTTCCACCCCGCGCATCATGCGATAGCGCTGTTTGATTTTGTGTCCGATGAAGCGGATCGGGTTTGCGTCGGTCATGCCGTAAACAAAGAGACGGCGATTTTTCCAGTAGTTTTTCGAGAGCGTGATAAGGTACGAAACGGACCGCTTGAATTTTTCCGGATTGAATAGCTGGCCTTTTTTAGGAAGCACGCCGACGGCAATGTCCATGTATTGTAAATTGAGTGAGCCGGTCGTGCGGAATTGGTCGAGGAGTTTTTTTGCTTCGTCATGAAACGGCGTCTGGATATTTTCTTTTTGAAAGGTTCGGAATGCATCCTCGACGGTTGAAAGCGTGCGATAATCTTTTGATATGCACATGCGGTTCGCCACGCGGGGAAAATCAATGTTGTAACAGGGGATCCCAAGCGTCTGCGCGACGTGATACAGAATCCGGTGCCCCAAAGTGCCGATCGCGAAAAAAAACAGCGCGTCCGGTCGGTCGTTTTTGAGCATTGCTTCAATCGCCTTGGCGCGAACTTGAAACGCGCGCATGAGGCGATCGTGGTCGTAAAGCGGATCGAGGACGGTGGTGGTTTCCTCTTTCGGCCCCATGGACATCATAAGCTTGCGGTCGCACCAAAGGTATTGCCACAGGTTTGGGCCGTGGGCGTCTGGGCCGTAGGTTTCTTCAAACCGGGCGATATATTCGCGGTCAGTGGGTCCAGCGTTCAGCCCCTCGTGCAGTTCGTGATCGACCAGCATAGGAGCATAAGCAATGTCTCTTTGCCCACGCAGGAATTCGGCTGCCCCGAGCGAGAAGACATAGGCAGAGAATTCGGCGACACCGTAGCGTTCTTTAAGATGGACGGCGAAGGCATGGCCGATTTTCGCGTACTGGCTTTGCATGACAATGCAGAGTTTTTTCATAGGCATTTCGGCTTGCTTTTTGGGAGAAAAAAATGTAGTATGAAGTGTACTCAAATAATTGTGAAAAGTCAATAAATAAGCCAAAAATGAAACTCTGCTTTATTCTGGGCACGCGGCCGGAAATTATTAAATTAGCACCGATCATTCGATTGGCGCGGGAGCGCAATGTGCCGTTTTTTATTATTCACACCGGCCAGCATTATTCCTATGAGCTGGATGAGATTTTTTTTGCGGAACTTGACCTTCCTGCTCCAGCGTATGATTTAGGCATTGCGTCTGGTGGCAGCCATCTTCAAGGGGAGCATACCGGCAGAATGTTGATTGATATTGAAAAAATTCTTTTACAGGAGCGTCCGGATTTGGTCTTTGTTCAAGGAGATACGAACACCGTGCTTGCTGGAGCGTTGGCGGTCAGGAAACTTCGCACGGCGCCAAGCTATTTAACGACAAAACTTTGCCATGTTGAAGCCGGACTTCGAAGCTATGATGATACGATGACCGAAGAAATCAATCGGATTGTGGCCGACCAATTGTGTGATTATTTGTTTGTTCCAAGCGATCTGGCAAAATTGTATCTCCTTCGAGAGGGCATTCCCGGAGATCGGATTTTTGTGACCGGGAATACGATCGTTGATTCTGTGCATCACGCGCGGTCGCGCATGGATGCGTCAAGCATTCTTACCACCCTTGGTTTAGCACACGGTGGGTATATCCTGGCCACGGTGCATCGGCAAGAAAACGTGGATGATCCGGAGCGATTTCGAAATATTCTCACTTCTTTTGACCGAGTGTTTGCCGCGCACCAACTGCCGATTATTTATTCGTGCCATCCTCGATCGAAAAAAATGATGGAACGATTTGGTTTGTCGCTGTCGCACGGCGTTCGCGCTATTATCCCTGTGGGGTTCTTTGACGCGTTGCGGCTTCAAAAACACGCACGATTGGTTATGACTGACTCCGGCGGCATTCAGGAGGAGGCAAGCATTCTTCAGGTGCCGTGTGTTACGCTTCGCAACAACACCGAGCGGCCAGAGACAACTATGGCGGGCGTGAATAGCGTTGCTGGTACTGATCCGGACAGAATTTTGGAAGCGGTCAATATCATGATGGAGAAATCTCATGAATGGCGGCCATTGTATGGCGATGGCCATGCGGCAGAAAAAATTTTTGGTATTCTTGGAATATAACAGCGTATGCGGATCGCGCTTATCGGATTGGGATATATCGGACTTCCGACTGCTCTTCTTCTTGCAAAGGGCGGACATGAAATTGTCGGGTTTGACGTGGATGCAAAAAAGATCGACGGCTTAAAGCAAGGACAATTGCCATTTATAGAGGATGGACTTCCGGCGCTTTTTACCGACGCTAAAACTCGATTTCAGCCAACGAATAGATTGGAATTGGCTGATGCCTATATTATTGCCGTGCCAACCCCGGTGACCGCTGACCACCGCTGTGATTTATCCTATGTGGAGCGGGCGGCAGAAAGCGTTCTACAATTGTTGAAACCGGGGGATCTCGTAGTTCTTGAGTCCACAGTGTCTCCCGGTACCACCGAGGGAATTGTGAAAGAAATTCTCGAGCGCGCCGGACTTCGCGCCGGAATTGATTTTTCTTTGGCGTATGTATCGGAAAAAGCGATTCCAGGGAATACGATTCATGAGATGGTTCATAATGATCGCATCATCGGCGGCATTGACGAAGCGAGCAGGAAAAAAACAGCGGAGATCTACAAAAGTTTTGTGCAGGGAGAGGTGATAACAACAAATTGCAGAACAGCGGAAACGGTGAAATTAATTGAGAATTCGTATCGAGACGTGAATATCGCATTTGCCAATGAGCTGGCGCGTGTTCTGCCGGAAATCGGCGTCAATACCTGGGAAGCGATTGCCCTGGCCAATCGCCATCCGCGCGTGCATGTGCATGAGCCGGGTCCGGGGGTTGGCGGCCACTGCATCCCGCTTGATCCGTGGTTTTTGATTGAACAGGATTTAAAAAAGACTAGGCTCCTGCAAGAAGCGCGGCGGGTGAATGACGCGATGCCGATCGTGGTGGCGGATGCGGCAGATCGATTGGCAAAAAAGCATGGCACGAAAACCATTGGCATGTTGGGTGTCGCGTACAAGAAAAATGTTGATGACGCACGAGAAACGCCAGCCATTGTGATCATGCATGCCCTTCAGGCAAAAGGATATGAGGTCATTTTCCATGATCCATATGTGAAGGTGTTTGATCAGCCACTCTTGTCGTTTGAGGAGTTTTTAGCGCGGGCAGATGGTATTGTAATGGTCACCGACCATGATGCCTATCGAACACTGACATTTGGATCGGTTCAGCAATGGCTCATTGATTCGCGAGGGCTCTATCGTGGCATATCGTTTCCTTTTGAATACCTGCTTCTCGGGTATGACCAGCTTGAATAAGACCATTCTTGTCACCGGCGGCGCGGGGGCGATCGGCGGACAATTGTGTAAAAAACTTTTGCGAGAAGGCTGCCAGAAAATTATTGTCGTTGATAATTTACATTCCGGCTTTCGCGAGAATGTGCCGGAGGGTTGTGTTTTTGTTCAGGGTTCTATTACAGACGATACAACCCTTGACAAAGTTTTTGCGGAAAAACCAGAAATCATTTTTCATCTGGCCGCGCATTTTGCCAACCAAAATTCGGTGGAACACCCGAGAGAAGATCAGGAAACAAATATCGTTGGAACTTTGAAAGTCCTTGAACACGCGAAACAGAGCGGAGTCGAGCGTTTTGTGTATGCGTCATCGTCGTGCGTGTATGGCGCCGAAAGCGGTCCGCTCAAAGAAACGCAAGCGCCGGGGTCTTTGGAAACGCCGTATGCGGTTTCCAAATACGCGGGCGAAGAATACACGCGGCTGTATTACGAATTATACGGGCTCCCGACCGTCATCGTTCGATATTTTAATTCTTTCGGGCCGGGAGAACGGCCGGGGAAGTACCGCAATGTCATTCCCAATTTTATCGCCAAAGCATTAAAAGGAGAGCCGCTCATGATTACCGGCACGGGTGATGAGACGCGAGATTTTTGTTTTATTGATGATATTGTTCGTGGGACAATTGCCTCCGCTACTGTTGATACGGCGGTTGGAGGGGTGTACAATCTTGGTTCTGGTAGAGAAACAACGATTCGCGAGCTTGCCGAAATCATTAATCGTTTGACTGATAACATCGCGGGGATTCAGTATATACCACGTCGATCCTGGGATCATATCACGCGCCGATGCGCCGATATTTCAGAAGCAAAAAAGGATTGCGGATATGAGCCGGCCGTCGCCCTCGAGGACCAATTGAAAGAGACCATTCAATGGTTTCGCACCCTATGAAAACCGTCGGCATCATCATTGATTGGTATTTGCCTCGCATTGGCGGGGGAGAGTTGTACGCGTATAACCTTGGCAAATATCTCTCTCAAAATGGGTACGCGGTAAAATTTTTTACGTTGGACGAAAAAAATACGGCCGGTTGGCACGATGACATGCCGGTCACGCGCGTCGCTTGGGGGCATGGCCTCACGGGAAAAATTCAGTTTTATCGCGAACTTAAAAATTTTTTGGATGGCGTTGATATTATTCATGCAATTTACTGCCACAAATTTGCCGCCTATGCGGCGGTGTACAATTTTTTTCGGAAGAAACCGTTCTTTACAAGTTTACAAGGCCGCGGCATTTTAGATTTGCCTGGAAATAACTGGTTCTACGCAAAAATTCACACGCTGTATCGCGCCGTGTCCTTAAAAGCGTCGGATTACGCCATCGCCGCGTGCAAAGAGTTCGTCGAACGTGCCAGTTGGTATATTCCGCGCGAACGCATCGCGTATATCCCAAATGCCGTGGATTTGTCGGTGTTTGATACGAATCCTGATGCGAAAGCGCTCAAAGAAAAATACGCGAGGAAAAAAGTACTCTTGACCGTACGCCGGCT
>JAHFIC010000050.1 GCA_023246555.1 Candidatus Magasanikiibacteriota bacterium | reverse complement strand
CAGAATATGGTTTGCGCATTTTTTCTCCGGTCGTCCGTGGCCGCAAAGGAGAGTATTATCAAATGCTCTACGACATGTACAACTCTGGATTTTTGCATGTGCGCGTGGATGGAAAAGTAAAAAGCCTGCGCGAACGAATTCTTTTGGAAAAGAACAAAAAACATACGATTGAAATTCTCGTGGATGATATCCCGACGACGCCTTTGGATGAATCTCGCCTCGCGGAAGCAATCGAAACAGCTGTGGATTTGTCCAATGGACTTCTGATTGCGGCATACGCAGATGGACAAGAAGAAACTCTGTCGGCGAATTATGCCTGTCCAAACGACAGTTATAGTTTTCCGGAAATCGAGCCGCGTCTGTTTAGCTTCAATAGCCCGTATGGGTACTGCGAAGCATGCACTGGGCTTGGAACAAAAGAATTGTTCAGTGAAGAGCTTTGCTCGGTGTGTCAAGGGAAGCGTTTGAATCAAAATGCATTGTCTGTGAAGATCGAAGGAAAGAATATCTGGGAGGCTACAACCATGATGATTGCTGATGCCAGGGAATTTTTTGCGCGTGTTGCCGAACAAACACCCAAAAAACTCGAGGAAGTGGCGACCCCGATCATCAAAGAAGTTGGCAACCGGTTACAGTTTATGTTCGATGTCGGGTTGCATTATCTGACGCTGAATCGGCGGGCGGGGACGCTGTCGGGCGGCGAAGCCCAGCGCATTCGGCTCGCGTCGCAAGTTGGCACCCGTCTCGTCGGCGCTTTATACGTGCTTGATGAACCGACCATCGGGCTCCACCAAAAAGATAATGCCCAGCTTGTCTCGACACTCCGCAGTCTCTGTGATGTTGGTAATACGATTATTGTGGTCGAGCACGATGAAGATACTATTTTAACGAGCGACTGGATTGTTGACATCGGTCCTGGCGCGGGCAAGCATGGGGGCCAGGTCGTATTTTCCGGGCCGCTTGCGACCCTGCTTGAAGGAAAAGATTCATCCGCAAAAAAATCTTTGACCGGTAAATATCTTCGCGGCGAAGCCAAGATTTCTATTCCAGAAAAACGGCGAAAAGTTGACGCGGCAACGCCACTCATAAAAATCAAGGGCGCGGCAGAGCATAATTTAAAAAACATCGATGTCTCGATTCCACTTCGGCGTTTTGTGTGTTTGACCGGCGTTTCCGGATCAGGCAAGTCGACGCTCATGCACGATATTTTGTATCGCGCGGTCGCCAACAAATTGCATCGAACTGATTTTTCTATTGGCAAGCATAAGGCAGTTTTGGGTCTTGAATATATCGATCGCATCATTACTATCGACCAAAGCCCGATCGGGCGCACCCCGCGATCAAATCCGGCAACCTACACCAAGGCGTTCGACCATATCCGGGATTTATTTGCGTCGACACCGGAAGCGCGCATGCGTGGGTATCGAAACGGACGTTTTAGCTTCAATGTACCCGGAGGGAGATGCGAACATTGCGAAGGTAGGGGAACACTTGAGATCGAGATGCATTTTTTGCCGAGCGTTGAAATTGTTTGTGATGTCTGCAAAGGCAAACGATTTCTTCGCGAAACGCTGGATGTTCATTATAATGGCAAAAATATCGCGGACGTGCTCGAAATGACCATCGAAGATTCGGAAGAATTTTTCAAAGATATTCCCATGATTTACGACAAATTGAACATGTTGAATGAAGTCGGTTTGGATTATCTGACGTTAGGACAGTCGGCAACGACGCTCTCGGGGGGCGAAGCTCAGCGCATTAAATTATCAAAAGAATTATCCAAACGGGGGACGACCAAAACATTGTATCTCCTCGATGAGCCGACGACGGGACTGCACTACGATGATGTGCGGAAGCTTTTGGATGTGCTTCAGCGACTCGTTTCCCACGGAAATACTGTCATGGTGATCGAGCACAATCTCGACGTTATAAAATGCGCGGATTGGATTATTGATTTGGGGCCCGAGGGCGGGGATAAAGGTGGACATGTTGTTGCTGTCGGCACGCCGGAAGAAGTCGTAAAGAAGGCGGGCAGTTTCACCGGCGAATATTTGCGGCGGATGCTTCGCCGACAGGCATGAATAACACAACCTCCGGCTGCCAGGTGGCGGACCGGAGGCTTTTTGCGAGTGATTTACCGAATCGCATGGCGCACCTTGCGGAGGAAAATCCTGTCCTTTTTATTGGTGAGAAGACAGAGCGCTTCTCCCACAGCGATCCACCGCGCTTCGGTGTGGAGAGGATCTTCGGGCTTGAGAGTTTTTTTGTCCGTTCGGAACAGAAACATGATGATAACTTTCCACTCCGAATAATCGTTTCCTCCGGTGAGCGAGGTTTTGTATCGGCTATACGCGTCGAGCATCCGCACAAAATGCAGTTCGCGTTTCATCACCCCGGTTTCTTCACCGATCTCGCGTATCGCCGCAGCTTGCGGCTGTTCTCCTCGCTTGATTTTGCCTTTTGGCAAGGACCAAGCATCTCCTTTTTTTGTGATGATAATTTCCCATCGCTGGTTTAGGACGATTCCTCCTGCGCAAACCGAGTATTTCTTTTTTCGTTTTTTCTTCATATATTAACAGTAAGAAATTTTTTTAAAAAAGTCAAAAATAAAAACCCCCGTGCAGATGCGTCTGCCGGGGGCGCTGGTTGTTTCATTGTCCATGACGCTTTTCTTTCCGCTTTCGCCATTCAATCGCAAGGAGCGTCCCTGTCGCCCCTCCGGCCGCAACCATGATCTTCACCCACGCATTCGGGTGATTCACAACCTCTTCAATCACAAAGAGGAGGATGATCGTTTGGATGAATTCAATGGGCCAGGCGCGAAGCGACTGTTTGTGCACAATCGCTTGCGTGAGGAGCGTGCCGAGAAAAGAGACGATTGCGTAGAGGATAAAACAGAGAGCAAACCGGTCCAGTGTTTCAGGCGCCATGCGTCACCTCCTTTGTGGCCTGTTGAATTCCAGCATACCACGGCATGGATTTTTTCTCTATTTTTTGCTAGGGTGAGGATATGGCGCAATCGATCGACAAACAATTGGAAATGATTCCCGATCTGCCGGGCGTGTATTTTTTCTACGGAAAAAATCAGGAATTGTTGTATGTGGGGAAAGCGGCGTCGCTCAAACAGCGCGTGTCGAGTTATTTCCGTGGCGCAAAAACGCCGCGGCCGATTGAAGCAATGATTCATGAAGTGATACAGATCCGTTGGGCCAAGACTGATTCAGCGCTTGAAGCGATGATTCTAGAAGCCAATGAGATCAAAAAACATCAGCCAAAATACAACGTAGATGGGAAAGACGATAAGAGTTGGAATTATATTGTCATTACCAAAGATGAGTACCCAAGAATAAAGACAGTACGGCAGCACGAACTGGATGGCATGGGGTATGGGGTTCAGGTCAAGCATATGTCCGGACCTTTCCCGGGCATGAACACGGCGGCGACGATGAAAGTGCTTCGGAAACTTTTTCATTTTTCAACCTGCAAGCCGGGACAAAAAAGACCGTGTTTGTATTACCAAATGGGGCAATGCCTCGGCGTGTGTACTGGAGAGATTTCCACCAAAGAATATCGCGCAAAGGTGATTCGGCCGGTGGTGACATTTTTGTCTGGCAGGAAAAAGCAGCTGCTGAAACAGCTCGAAGTCGCCATGCGCCGCGCGGCAAAAATGGAACAATTTGAAGAAGCGAGTCGCGTGCGCAATCAGATGTTTGCGTTGCAGAAGATTCAAGACGTGGCGTTATTAAATAAATCATTCGTAGGCGAACGGCTATCAGCCACCGCCCTCGGGCGGGGTCCCGCAGACTGCGGGACTAGCGGCTATCAGCCACCGCCCTCGGGCGGGGTCCCGCAGACTGCGGGACTAGCGGCTATTGAACGCATTGAGGGCTACGACATCTCCAACCTCGGATCCACTGGCATGGTTGGAAGCATGGTCGTATTCGCCCATGGTATGCCAGAAAAAAATCAGTACCGTAAATTTAAAATTCGCACCGTTTCTGGGCAGAGTGACGTGGATTGTCTCGAAGAAGTGCTTCGGCGGCGATTGAAGCACGTCGAGTGGCCATACCCGCAATTATTTCTTATTGATGGTGGCAGACCACAAGTGAACCGTGTGCGATCTGTGTTGAAAGACATGGGATGCCAGATTCCAATCATCGGTTTGGCGAAAGGGCCGGATCGTAAGAAGAACGAGTTGATTTTTGGCTTTCAGCATTCAGCTGCCAGCTTTCAGCCGTTGACACGGTGGGTGTATGCGAATACGAGATTGTTGATCGCCGTCCGCGACGAAGCGCATCGGTTTGCGGTTGGTTACCAGCGTCAATTGAGGATGCTAAGGAATCAAAGGTAAGCATATTTTTTTGACAGAAAGATTTTATTTATCCACAGGAGTGTAAAGGTTTGGGAGTCATGTGGTATACTCAAAAAAACTATAAACTTATTTTTATTATGCGCGTACGGTTTTTTATTTTCGGCAGCGTAGTTAGCGTTGCCGTTTTATTTTTTTTCATACTGGCGGCGCCGGTCGTCGTGGCGCAAACCGAGGGTGTATCCTCGGTTCCGGCCGAGGTGATCCTTGATGAAACGATCACCGCGAAGGATCTAGACGCAACGGAGGCGAGAATTCTGCCCGATAGCCCGTGGCATGTTTTCAAACGCTTGGGCTGGCAGATTCAGGAAGCTTTTACAGTTGACACGGTAAAAGACGCCGAGC
>JAHFIC010000024.1 GCA_023246555.1 Candidatus Magasanikiibacteriota bacterium | reverse complement strand
TTTACAGTGTGGATTTTGTTTTTTTGGGCATATTTAGTGAGTCTAACCGGTTAAAGGTGGATATTTTAGCATGGTTAAAACAAAAAAACACCTTTTCAGGAGCCAAATTGGTAACGGTATCGAGAGCGAGGATACTGGTGGTACCATCGGCAGATTGGTTGAATTTGATTTAGTGACTGGCCGCTTGGACGTGAACACAAAAATGTAAGTGTTTTTTAATCATTCATGATCATCTATGGTAAAAGAAAAAAAACCATTTTAATTGTCGAGGATGAGCCAACCGTACGTCGGGCGCTAAGCGATAAATTTGGCCGGGAAGGGTTTACTTTCCTCGAGGCACCTGATGGGGAAGCCGGTCTTGCGCTCGCGCTCAAGGAGCATCCGGATGTTATTCTCCTCGATATCATTATGCCTCGTATGGACGGCATCACGATGCTTAAACATTTGCGTAATGATGCGTGGGGTAAAGATGCCCATGTTATCATCCTCACCAATTTGAGTGATGCCACCAAGGTAAGCCAAGCGGCTGAACGTGGCGTATATGATTTTCTGGTAAAATCCGATTGGAAATTGGCAGATGTTGTTCGGAAAGTAAAGAAGCATTTGGGCTAAAGAGGTAATGTTTAGTTTACAATGCTGATGTAGTGTGATAGGTTATAGGGGTTAGATTTAGGCCATAATATGAAGATTCTTATTGTTGAAGATGAAGAAATTTTGCTGAAAGTGCTCAAAGAGAAATTTGAGAAAGAAAAATTTACCGTGATTATTGCCACAGACGGGAGGCGGTAATGCCACTGACTCGAAAGGAATTACCAGACCTTATTCTGCTCGATTTGGTTTTGCCCAAAAAGAGCGGTTTTGATGTGCTCACAGAACTCAAAGCTGACCCAGAATTGAAGAATATTCCCGTGATCGTCTCATCCAATCTTGGACAAGATGAGGAAATAAAACGCGCACTACAATTGGGAGCGATGGATTATCTAGTTAAGTCCCAGCATCCGATCAATGAAGTGGTGGAAAAGGTAAATGCCCAAGTCCTAAAGGGTAAATAATAGTATGAAAAAAATCCTCATTGTCGAAGATGAAGCCATATTACTTCGAGCACTCTCTGACCGATGTCGAGAAGAAGGGTTTGACGTACTTGAGGCCAAAGACGGGGAAGATGGTTTGAGTTTGGCTCTGGAAGAGCATCCCGATCTTATTTTACTCGATATTCTCATGCCAAAAATGGATGGCATTGCCATGTTGCAGAACATGCGCCAGGATGAGTGGGGCAAGCATGTGCCGGTCATAATACTCACCAATGTGACCGATAGCGCCACGGTCGCAAAGGGGATGGATGCGGGAATCGCTGGCACCTACGATTATCTCGTCAAAACCGATTGGTCGCTGGCGGATGTGATGAAAAAAATTCGCGCAAAACTTGGCATGAAGTGATGATTTTCCTATACCAATCATGGCAGCTCGCCATTGAGATCTTCAAGAATTTTTTTTGTTTTACGACTCACTTTTTTTGGCACGTCAAGTGTCACATGCACGTAATGATCACCGCGACCCGAACGCTGAAGTTGCGGCACGCCGAGACCTTTGAGTCGAATTTGAGCGCCGGGTTGTGTGCCCTCAGGAATCACGATTTTTTTTATTCCATCAAGCGTGTCAATTTCTACCGTATCGCCAAGCACGGCTTGCGGATATGAAATATGAATTTCGGCATGAATATCAAAGCCGTGACGTTCAAAACGATCATCGTCTTTTACATGCACGGTGACATACAAATCACCCGCTGGTATGCCAACGCCGCCACTCTCCCCTTTCCCGGATAACCGAATGGATTCTCCGTCGGAAATACCGGCAGGAATTTTTATCGTATACTTGGATTCGCTTCGGACAATGCCATCGCCGCCGCAATGTTTACACTTCTTCTCCGACATTTGTCCCTGTCCTTGGCAAGTACCACAGGTCGTCACTGTCTGCATGGCGCCAAGAATCGTCTGTTGGACACGGCGCACTTGTCCCGAACCTTTACAGGTTCCGCAAGACTTCATGCTACTCCCCGGCTCTGCGCCAGAACCACGACAAACGTCGCACGCATTGTTTTTCATGAGACGAATATTTTTTTCCACACCAAATGCCGCGTCGCGAAATTCAAGCTGAACATCTACTTGGACATCATTGCCGCGACGATTCCGTCCGCCTCTCCCCTGTCCACCACCAAACATGCCACCGAACAAATCGCCCAAATCCATACCGCCGAAATCAAAATTCATTCCACCGCCACCTTGTCCGCGCGTGGCACGCATAAAATCATCCCAGCCCATGCCGCCGCCAAACCCGCCCTGCTGGGCAAAGTCAGAGCCGAACTGATCATACTTCTGCCGTTTTTCGGCATTCGAAAGCACTTGGTAGGCCTCGTTCACTTCCTTGAACTTCGCCTCATCCCCCCCCTGCTTATCCGGATGAAACTCATGCGCCAATTTCCGAAAGGCCTTCTTGATATCATCTTCAGAAGCATTTTTTTCTACACCGAGGATTTTGTAGTAGTCTTTGGACACAATGGAGCTGGTTAGCTACTTAGCTTGTTAGCTTTTTAGAATTTTGACTTTGGATTGACACCGCAGCTCATCGCATCTGCGAAATCAAACTGCATACCTAACCTACCTAACAAGCTAAGCAGCTAATAGGTTTTTACTTCACCACCTCACCTTCGATTGGTCCTTCATCTGACTTCTTTTCCTCACCGCCACCAGCTGGCGGATTCTCTTTCGCACTCGCCTGCTCCGCCTGATACATCTTCATCCCCACCGTCTGCGCTGCTTTCGACAGCGTCTCGGAGGCAGACTTAATCGCTTCGGCGTCATCTTTATCTTTCACCTCTTTCAATTTCACCAAGGCATCATTCACTGCCTTCTTCTCGTCGTCGGACACCGCAATCTTTTTCTCCTCCACGTCTTTCATCATCTTCTCGGTCGTATAGACCATCGTGTCGGCAATATTCTTCGTTTCAACCATTTCACGCTTCTTTTTATCGTCCTCGGCGTGGGCTTCAGCGTCTTTTTTCATTTTTTCAATTTCTTCTTTGGATATGCCGGAAGAGGACTCAATACGGATGGATTGAGACTTTCCAGTTGCTTTATCTTTGGCAGATACGTTCACGATCCCATTGGCATCGATATCAAAAGTAACTTCAATCTGCGGCACGCCGCGCGGAGCCGGCGGAAGGCCGTCGAGCATAAACCGTCCAAGCGATTTATTGTCCGTTGCCATTTCGCGCTCGCCTTGAAGCACGTGAATCTCGACGCTCGGCTGGCTATCGGCTGCAGTCGAAAATACTTGTGATTTTGAAGTCGGGATTGTGGTATTGCGGTCAATCAGTTTGGTCGAAATACCGCCCATGGTTTCAATCCCCAACGAGAGTGGAGTCACATCGAGAAGCAAAATCTCTTTACCCAAATCACCCTGGAGCTGTCCCGCCTGAATCGCGGCGCCGACGGCCACGACTTCGTCCGGATTGACGCTGATGTTCGGCTTCTTGCCGAAAAACTCTTCCACTTTGCGAAGCACGAGTGGCATACGCGTCATGCCGCCGACCATGACGATTTCATGAATATCACCTTTGGCAAAACCGGAATCAGACAGTGCCTGCTTCACCGGCCCCATCGTTTTTTCCACCAAATCCATGACGATTTCCTCGAGCTTCGCGCGAGAGAGCTTCATGTTCAAGTGCTTCGGGCCGTCGGCAGTCGAGGTGATAAAGGGCTCGTTGATTTCTATCTCTGGCGTGCTCGAAAGCTCGATCTTCGCTTTTTCCGCGGCGTCCTTCACGCGCTGAAGCGACAGTGGATCTTTTGATAGATCTACCCCTTCTATTTTCTTGAATTCCGCCAAAATCCAATCAATAATGCGTTTGTCAAAATCATCGCCGCCCAAATGCGTGTCGCCATTGGTGGACTTCACTTCCACCGTGGACTGCTCGCCGTCATGCGAAATGTCCAATACCGACACGTCAAAGGTGCCGCCGCCCAAATCGTACACCACAATCTTTTGATCCTGCTTTTTGTCAAACCCATAAGCAAACGCGGCCGCGGTCGGCTCGTTGATGATGCGGAGCACCTTGAGCCCGGCGATTTCACCCGCGTCTTTCGTAGCTTGGCGCTGGGAATCGTTGAAGTATGCCGGCACGGTAATTACGGCTTCAGTAATCTTTTCACCTAATTTTTCTTCCGCATCCGCTTTCAATTTTTGAAGTACCATCGCCGAAATTTCCGGCGCCGTGTATTCTTTGTCGCCCATCTTTACTTTCACCTTGTCGCCGCTTTCAAGAATGTCAAACGGCGAGACGGATTTCGTGAGCGCCACTTCTTTGTCTCCTGCGGCACGGCCAATAAGACGCTTGATCGAATACAGCGTATTTTTCGGATTCGTTACTGCCTGGCGCTTTGCCAACTGCCCGACCAGACGATCACCAGTTTTTGATTGCGCGATCACCGATGGCGTCGTCCGAAATCCTTCTTTATTTTCCAATACCTTTGGCTGGCCGCCTTCGATAATGGCCATACAGCTATTTGTGGTGCCGAGATCAATGCCTAATATCTTTGCCATAAAATAGAATTATGAATCAAGGATTGTGAATAATGAATTAGTTGCTTGATTGCCCCAACGACAAATCGCTGGGGTGGATCAAAAGACCAATCACTTTTTTTCTTTTTTGATCACTTTAATATCAATCTTCTTTGCCGCGGTGGGTACGGTCTTCGGACACGTGATCTTCAAGATGCCGTCTTCAAACTCGGCCTTGACGCTGTCTTCTTTGACCGCCGCCGGCAAGGCAATCTGGCGATAAAAAGATCCAGAACGGATTTCTTTTCTATAGTAATTTTTCTCCTCTACTTCGTGCTCCTTGCTGCTCTCGCCTTGGACTGTGAGAACGCCCTTTTCGACGCTCACTTTCACCTCTTTTGGATCAATGCCAGCGAGCGGAATTTCGACGACCACGGCGTCTTTGGTCTCGTAGACGTCCATGGCTGGGACAAATGCCTTGCCTATAATCCCCTCCATTTCCTCAAACGGATCCAACATATGGCTCCAGCGAACGAGTGACATACTCAATTAATTAGGAATTACAGGCTCGACTTCGAAATGATCACTTTTGCTACTTTCAAGACTTTGCCGTTCATGATATATCCGCCCTCTACCTCGCGAATAACGGAATGCTCTAGCGCATCGCTTTCTTCCTCTCCGACCGCCTCATGCTTCGTTGCCGTAAATAATTCTCCAACCGTTTTGATTTCTTCGATCCCGTGTGCTTTCAAGACGTCGCCAAATTGCTTCATAATAAACTTGATCCCCTTCGTCCAGCCATCGTCCGCATTCGCCCCCTGGAATGCTTTTTTAAAATTGTCATAGATCGGCAAAAACTCTTCCAGAATCTGCGCTTCGCTCATTGCTGCCCATTCTCCGCGGACGCGAGCATTCTCTTTCAAGAGATTCTGGTAATCGGCCACGGCCCTCTGCCAGCCGGTTTTGTATTCCAAACATTCTTTTTGAAGACGGAGGCAATCACATGCCGCCTCGTGTTCCAATGGTTCAATGATTGGTTGGTGTTGTGTATCAGTCATACAATTTATGCTATTGCTTTTACCGCTTCAACCAGCTGAAGCGTGCGCACATACGCAGTTCGAAGCGGCGCCATGACGGCAAATAATTTTCCCTGCGGCAAGCGCGTGGCAAACAATGTGCAGGCGCCGCCGAGCGGATTCTCTTGTCCAATCAAAACTCTGGTTGCGGTTTTTTCAACCGCCTCGTACAACTCGTCGATATGATCTTCGCAGTGATCAAAAATCTCGGACATTCGCACCGTATGCGCGTAATCCTGAAATTCCGGCTGGGCGAAAAGGTAGGAAATGCCCGTATAGTACACAGAATTCCTATTCAGGGCAATAATCACCGCGCTTTCCGTAGCATCGGCCACATACTTGCCAACGCTTTTTAAACCATCGGCTTTTGCCAAGGTTTCAAGTTTTTTCACATCCAATTTTTTCGCGGGGGTGGTGCCCATGAGACGCTCAACGTAATACCGATAGCCGGATTCAGTCGGAATCCGTCCGGCAGACGTGTGCGGGTGCGTAAGGTATCCGGCCTCCTCCAATTCACGCATCTCATTCCGGACGGTCGCGCCCGAAACGTCGAGTGCGGCTTCTTCAACCAAAAACTTCGATCCGACCGGTTCGGCAGAATCTATATAATTCTCGATAATGAGTTTGAGGAGGTTTTCCTTCCTTTGGTCCATACGGCAACTTAGCACTCTTCTATCCAGAGTGATAATACCACCGCCAATACCACAGTGTCAAGAGAGATAACAGAGTGGGGAGCATCGCTTTTGTAGCCATTGTAACGCACTGGTGATAGCAAATCTGGTGAAGTTGATTCCTTAGTGGTGGTGCGCCAGCCTGTCCGCCTCTGGTGGGATGTACGGCAGGAAAAAACCAGATATACCTGCTCGAACCCTGCTAACACACGCGGCATTTTGGTTGAACTAGGGCACGAGTAAACCGTATATGCCGTGTTATACGATGGTGAGGCACACGAAACTAGCGCCACAACGAAGTGAAGTGCCCGAAAGCGCAGCGTCCCCTAAGTCAAGCCCCGCTTTTTAGCGGGGCTTGACGCAGCGTAATAAAAAACTGCTTCAGCTAAATAACAATTTTGACAATTTATGTCTCTTCAATTCTCCATTCTCTCAGCCATCGATTCATATATCTTCTTCTTTGCACAGTATTAGTACTAGATCGAACAACGTCAAGTGCATCCAAAGCACCTGGTTTGAGATTTGAAATTAACTTATCTATGCCTTCTGTACTTTGCTCTGGATAAGCACCACGCAGGACTATCTTAGCTGCCTCGAGACCCTTTTCATGACTTATACCAGATTGAGCTCCGCTTTTAAATTCTCCATGCATATTATTTACTGTTAGAAAATTAATGATGAAATTATAGCAGTTGGATGAAATTTCCACAAATAAATTGCCGAAATGAAAATCGAGCAGTGTTTATTATGTCGCATAACGGGCGCCGCCTGATCCGACGTGTCGGACGGACGACTCATAGAGTCGGCCGCACGAGCCCCGCCGCGCGGGGCTCGTGCTTTTCCCGAACGTTCCGGGGTATGCGAAGTTGCGCCTTGCATGGTACGCCTGAGTTATATTTTTTGCCAGCGCTTGTTCAGTGCTTCAGACTTTCATTTCAAGTAGCGCAATTTGGGTGAGGCGAAACACGGTTCCTTTGAAATCTTTTGAAAATAATGTCGTGTTTCACCGAACCGCATACGCCGTGTTATCGGATGTAAAGTATTCTTCACTATTCGATTTTTTCAAAAAACAAGGGACGAATTTTTCCATATTGACGGGGCACGAGAGGGGTTAGGGGTGAATCGTGCCCCGTCAACGTCATCAAAATACCGTGCTACCGATTGGCAATGTAAGAAGTGGATTTGCCTTTGCCGGTTGCCTTTATCATTTTGATTTTCTTTAACTTTTGTAGATGAAGTTGTGCCGTCCGACGTGGGCAGGACAAGACGTCAACAACATCTTTGACTGAAATACGGCCGACTTGATCTAAAAAATCCACGATCTTCAACTGTTCAGGCGTCAAATAAATCTGTGAACTGATGTTGCCATATTTTGCATGGGCCGACAGTGCGAAGATTTTCTGTTTCACAAGATCGATCTCTTGTTTAAACCCAATTACAAAATATCCTAACCACGAAGAGATATCTGTACGACGTTCGTTATAGTTTTTACCAACATTGATGGCTTCATAATACGACTCACGGCCTGTGTTGTAAAAATCTTCAAGCGCGAACAAACGGCGGAAGTCATAACCGCGCTCATAGAGGACGAGCGTGGCGAGTGCACGAGCAGTGCGGCCATTACCGTCGTTGAACGGATGAATGGTGGCGACCTCTAGATGAGTGATAGCCGCAACAATAACTGGATTGATTTGTTCCTCATCACTTCTCTTTAGCCAAGCAATGAAATCCGTCATGAGTTTTGGAACGTCCTTTGCGTCGGGTCCGGTATAGACCGTCTCCTGCGGCATTCCTAAACGTCTTTTTACGATGTAAATCGGGCCTGGGCGATAATGGCCAGAAAAGGCTGGCGCCAGAGTTTTATCAGTGACCAGTTTATGAATTTTTAAAATGACTTTTTCGGTGATTGGTTTTTTATCTGCTACAACTCCTTCAATATATTTAAGAGCATTTAGATAATTCTGAACCTCGTAAATATCTCGATTAGGGGCATCAATTTTTTTCTTGGCGAAGAGGGCTTCTACTTGCCCCATGTTTAACTGGTTGCCTTCAATTTCTGTTGAGTGGTGCGTCATGCGGATGATCGCTTGACGACGCAAACGCAACTCTTGTTGCGGCAGTATTTTGGCACGGTCAATAATGCCTTTGGCTTCAGCGATAGCGGTCAGGTCGCTCAACATTTTATCGGTGAGTTGGTATTTGGGGCTAAACATAGTAGAAAGATTATCCAAAAGGAGTATATCATAGAATAACAATTCGCGCAAGATACGCGCAACTTGCGCGCAAGGAAATCAAGAAAAGTAACGGCTTGGGGGTGAACGCTCAGAAAGTAGGCCGCAATTACCAGCTTAGCAATAAATCGATGGAAACAAAATTTGGCCTGATTTAGCCAATTCAAGACCTACTTATGCCCAGGCGCCCTTGACTTCTTCTTCTTCTGCTATACTGCCACGTTTGTTACCCAATCAAACATCGTTCTTTCCAACCGTGGTGAATACCATTCTTCCTACGATACCTAGCTTGTCCCGCAGGAACAGCGGTATTCATCTCAACAACTAACCTCCTTGCACAGCCATTGGTGCGGGAGATAAGAGGAACAAACAAATGTCAGTCAAGATCGAGTCATTCGTCACTAAGTATTTGGATTTCACGATCAGATCTCGGCGGCAAGACCGAGACGGCAGCTGCCTACGGGAACGGAAGGAGGCTCACATAACGTGGAATTGCTGCGATGAGCATCGTGCGCTCGCAGCCATCGGCAAGCAGTTGCGTGAGGAGGCAGCACGATTGCATGTCTGTGAAGATGGCTCGATGGCCATGTCTCCCAACTGGTGGAATGAGCTCAACGAGCCGGAGTTGGCTCGTATCGCCGACACACAACTCGACCCGGAACAGTACGTCCGCGGTCGGTGAGAAAAACTCACCTAAACAAAACCGCCTGACGTTTCAACTAGGGCGGAAGAAGAAAGTGTCTCGCGTGCAACGCGCTGAGGCGATCTGAAACGTTCGGCATCAATGATGCGGATGAAGTAAGAGTACAGAGGTGAGTCACACGATGCATTTCATGGTATCGTCAGACTCCCTCTCGCGTTTAGGACATGGGAACATTGATGCAACCTGCACAATGTTCCCTCCCAAGAATGAATTTCTTTCTTGAAAAAAGAAGGAGCTTCTGAAAGGGATAAAAATACTACTGAAACGATTTCGCCACCCTGCGGTTTCTTTTTATTTCACTCAACGTAATCCCCCTGAAAAATATAGAAAATTCGCCCTCAATAAAAAAGAAAAATCGAAAGTGAAAAATACTTTATTTCCGATAATGCGGCGGCTGATCCAACGTGTCGGACGGATCCGCCTATGGCGGAGCCGACCGGACATGTTGGATAGCCAGAGTTGTGCGAAGTCGCGAGAGCGACTGAGCGCAGCTCCGGCTTTCAGCCGCCGCATTGTGCGGAAAGAGCGGAGCGATTTCCGCACAACGTACCGGCATAGACGAAGTTGCGCTTTTGTTAGTATACCTGACTTTTGATTTTCTTCCAGACTTTGTAGATGCTTTGAACTCTCGTTTTTAGATAGCGCAATTTGGGTGGAGGCAAACGACAATACCAGATTATTTTACCTTACTCAACAGAAGATTTTTTCAATTTTTTCGTCGTCTGGACATTGACTCATTGGTTTATTTATGCTACCGTCCTTGGCGAGGAGGATACATGAAAAATCCGTACGTTAACTTCTTCGCGGCGCTGGTCTTCGGCTTCATCATCTGCGGCGTGGTGAGCACGACCTTTCAGGTCACTCTCACGAGCCCCAACCAGATCAGCAAGCTGCTGTACCAAGGCAGTCTCATGTTCTGGGGTGCCGGACTGGCGCTCGCAGTGCAAAAGCTGCCGCGAAAAAAACCATGAACGGTGCGCGGGCCTCGATGTGGACGTACCCAGCCGTCCCCGAGGCTCGCGCGAACTTCCTATCACTTCAAGAAAAAATTGAAAAAATCTTCAAACTAATATAGAAAATAATCTGGTATTGTCGTTTGCCGAAACCGTCTATGCCGTGTTAGACGATGTGAATTGTGCCCGCCTTACTTTTTATAGCAATTACCCAGCCACCATTTTTTAAAACTCTGAACTGTGAGAGTCGACAAGACGAATGCTAAGCTTGGGACGATTGCATTGACAAATGGCTGTGGTAATTTTGCAAAATAAAAAAAGATGACCATGACAGTGTAGGTAAGAAGCAGAATAATTATTTTTCTTGCTTTGCTTGTTTCCCACGCTTTATCTGCCTCGACGCGGTCATTCCTCTTTTTTATTTCCCCTATTTCCACCTGTATTTCTTCTATGGATAACATAGTGTTTTTTAATTAAGGGCACAATTCATTTCGTCTAACGCGGCGGCTGATCCAACGTGTCGGACGGATCCGCCTATGGCGGAGCCGACCGGACATGTTGGATAGCCAGAGTTGTGCGAAGTCGCGAGAGCGACTGAGCGCAGCTCCGGCTTTCAGCCGCCGCATTGTGCGGAAAGAGCGGAGCGATTTCCGCACAACGTATCGGCATATCTGAAGTTGCGTAGCAATTTGGGTGGAGGCTTTCGGAGAAAGCCGTAACCAGATATGCCGTGTTAGCTGATGTATTCCTTTTCTTTTTTCCGACAGCAGTCGGAATTGTTTTAAAAAATTTTAAAATTTCTTTTTCCGTTTTGGATTTTGGGCAGAGGGGCAGGGGTGAATGCCCAAAATCCAAAACTCCTTATTCATTTAGTAACTAGCAAATTCTGCCACATTAACATTTTCAGTTTTGGCAGTTCCGCCAATAACAGGATTAAGCGTTACTTCAAAGGTTGAATATTTTGTACGGATATAGTCGCCCTCCTCATATTCTCTTGTTATAAAATCAAATAACTCATCAAAAACCTCATAACCTGAATTTACGGCAAATGCTTTTACCTCCGTGTCCCAATCGTTTCCAAGATTAAAAAATAATTTATAGTTCCCGTCTTTTACTTTATCAATTGTGTAGGTGCTGTTTGCCTTAATGTACACTGTAAAAACTGATTTATTTATCGTCGTGTTTACCAGTTTGGCTATTGCGTCTAAACTGGTGCCATTTTTTATTTGTAATTTCCCCAATCCGTTTAAATAATAGGAGTTTTTAGAAAAAATAGTTCCACTTTGCAATGATACATAATTTTTTGGATCTTTTTTGGTTGTTTCCGGAGTATTGGTTAATTCTATTTGATTTTTTTGATTTTCCGGAATTATAGAAATAGGAGCAGGATTATAATTTGTATATGTATGGTTCTTGCCTTTTTGTGTGCTTATGAAAAAAATTATCAATATCAATGCTAAAATTGGAATATATTTTTTAAAGTTATTCCAATTAAAATGTCTCGTTAATTGATTAAAATTAATTTTATGATTTTTTTTGTCGAAATGTTTGTTTTCTTGTTGAGTCGCCTGCTGTCGGGGTATGGCAGGCGTCCCAATTCTTTCAATTAAAACACGATGGCAATGCGGACAGATGTCATTGTTTTCATTGATAGCGTTTTTACAAAATGGACAATTTTTCATTTTAATAAAGGTTATATTGCTAATCCGCCAAAAGATACAAGAGCTATGGCATACCACAAGTCAAACCAAATAAATCTTAGTTTGTTTGCAATCCAGATTAAAGCATAAAACGGATAAGCTAAATAATGTAAAATTGAGCCACCATTTTTTAATAAAGCCTTGCTCTCGTTAAAAATATGTTCTGCGTCGTGATCGCTTGGGAAAGCGTGCATACCTGAAGAAATAGCAATCCAAAATAAAATATAATACAAAAAACTTTCAGGTTGAGTTTGAGTCGCAAAATAACTTATAACGATTGCTAATAACGAATTGATTATTAATGGACCAGTGGATATCCAAAAAATTTGGTTATATTTATTTGGTTTTTCGTGTACGACATAACCAGCTGGATTGCCAATACGAAAATAGACGACTTGATGAACTGCTACACCAGTCCAGTCACAATATTTTTTGTGTGCCCATTCGTGAATCATCACGCCTGGGAAGGTTAATACTGATATTAGCCAACCTGGAATAAAAAACATAGGATTATAAATTAAAAATTAAATCGTTTTCGTAGCGGAGCGGAGAAAACACCTTATGCCCCTCTATAATTAAAAAAAAGAAATTTGAAAATTTTTTAAAACAATTAGGGCGTTAGCCCGAAAAAGAAAAGGAATATTTCAGCTAACGTTTCGGGGTATCCGAAGTTGCATTAGCAATTTGGGAGAGCATTTTTCGGAGAAAAGTGCGAACCGGATATGCCGTGTTATGTGATGTATTTTTATTATTGAATAACTGTGAGTT
>JAHFIC010000049.1 GCA_023246555.1 Candidatus Magasanikiibacteriota bacterium | reverse complement strand
CCGTATTTCAATATGTCGCCGATCACCCGGAATTGAACGAAATAATTGTTTCTGGGGGCGATCCGTTTTTTGCGCCAGAGGAGTATTTGGAAAAAATTGTGAATGGGCTCGCGGATCTTCAAGCTCGTAAACAACTTGATCTCGTTCGTTTTGGTACCCGCCTTCCGGTGCAAAACCCACTGCTGTTTTGCGATTGGCACCACAAGCTTGTCGGTCGGGTACGAAATCCATATATTTTGGTTCACGTCAATCATCCCGCTGAGATGACATCGGAAATGCTTGAAGTTTTGTATCGGTTTCGAAAAGAAAGTCTGGCAATCGTCTTGTCTCAGACCGTACTGCTTCGGGGCGTGAACGATTCGGTTGAGACATTGCAGGAGCTATTTACGAAGCTCGCGATTGAAGGCATCCGGCCGTATTATTTGTTTCAAAACGATCCGGTGTATTGGGCAGAGCATTTTACCGTGCCCGTGCGCCAGGCATTCAAGCTTTGGTCGGCGCTTCGTCCGCGGCTTTCAGGACTTGCCGCGAGCGTAAAATTTACCATCGAACGAGAAGGAAGTTTTGGAAAAATTCCTGTTCCCGAAGGTGGTGCTTGGGGGTTTGATCCATCTCGTTTTCGAGATTTTGCCGGCGAGTGGGTTGAGATTGGGGAGTAGTAATTTTTTACCAAATTTGGTTCAATCCAGTGAACTCTGAATACAAAAAGAATACCGCCCACATGGGCGGTATTCTTTTTGTTGGGAGACATGGCGGTCGCCTTGGCGACCTATTCGAATGCTCATCCCGCCGTGGTGGGGTTGCGCTATTGCTCGTGGACCTGGATTGTCGTCGTTCACGCTCCTCCAGAGGGCTCCCGCCCCCTAGGACGCCCCGACTCATCGTAGGGGCTGTTACCCCCAACGCAACAGTGGGAAACTCCCGTTTCCCACATCCTTCCCGAATCCAGGTCTCTGTCGAACAAAAAAATCCCCGCCAGGAAGGCGGAGATTTTTTTGCTGGGAGACCTGGATTCGAACCAGGATAAATGGATTCAGAGTCCATTGTCCTACCGTTAGACGATCTCCCAATCATTATTTTTTGGTTGGTGATAAACCGGTGCGCACTTCATCCCCATCACCTAGACCATCGCCATCGCTGTCAGACAGCCAGAGAATACTGCCGTAGAGAAGTTCCATCATTTTTGAAAGCCCATCGCGGTCGCCGTCAAGCGCGCGCGATTCGACAGCGCGGTTTTGGGTGAAAATGGCGACCGGTTTTCCAAAACGCGTGCGGCCGCGAGGTAAAAAATCATGCATCGCGTTCATGATTCTATCATACGGATACCGAAAGTCAAGACCGCGACGCGTCCCGGGCTCTTCGACAATAAATTCTTTTTTTCCGTCATCGTAGCCAGCGATGACAATCGTATGATAATCCGGTCCGCCATTTCGGAAGTATGGATTTTTGAGCGATCGGCCATGCACTGGAACAATCATGGGCTGTCCAGCATCGATTTCTGCTTTTATTTGTTCGATCGTTGGATTGGTGACGACGCGCGCTTCCCACGGAAAATAGTTGTTAATGGTGGAAACTATTTGGTCTGCATTTGTGTCTTTGTGGAAACCGAGAAGATTCATTTCAAGTCTGATAATGCGGCGGATCATGTTTTTCGCGTAGTCTTTTGTAATGAGTTTTTGCGCATAAAATGCATCGACCATGGCAATCGTGGCTTCTTCACAGGCATCTTCCCAAGGATCCATCCATATACCGTCGGGTGCTTGGGGGGTGAATGGGACAGAAAGCGCTTTCGCCCAAGCAGTCGTGGGGAAAGCGATAAATAAAAGAATAATAACAGTGGAAAAATTTTTCATGTGTTTTACTGAACTACTTCACCGCCGAATAACGCGGCCATATCATCAATCGTATGTTCGCGCGATGCGGTGTCCTCCTGTATCTCGATAGACAGTTCAGCTCTCTTTCCAAGCGATTCGGATAGTAGTGTTTCTATGCGACGACGACATTGAATCTCCATAAGCTTATCTTTGTGTAAGCGATAGGGGACAGTAATACGTATACACTGCCCTTCATTACCAAGACAGGTCGCCATGTTCATAATGAATGCCATTGATGGGGATTCAGATTCAATGATTTTTATACATGCGTGCCAGGCCTCCTTAGCTGTTTGGGCGGTGGTTGTGTTTGTTTGCCGTACTTCTGCTTGTTTTTTTGTTTCCTCTGCTTCTTCTTTTGGTGGGTCTTTCTTCTCACCGCGTAGACACCATTCGATCACCCCCAATTCGATCGGGAACTGGAGGAGTGCAGATCGGCGCATATCTTCGCGGCGGGCGAGAAGAATGTCCGCAAGGTGTACTAATTCCTCAGTTGTTATCGAAGATCCAACAGCATAGAGAGCGTTCATATCTTCCTTCGACACATCGAGAGTCCCACTGTATGGCTCGGCTCCTGATTTTTTGATTAACAAAAGACGCAGAAGTTCGACGACATCGTTCATAAATTGATGGAGCGACATGCCGCGAGATATGGTCGTATCGATCGTTTGGATAGCCCCAGGAGCATTGCGAGTAAAAAGATATTCCATGAATGCGCGGAGATCATCCGTGTGTGACATGGGGAGAAGCAGTGACGCGGTTTCTTTTGTGATATGTGCTTCGCCAATAGCGATGAGTTGGTCAAGCAGGGTGATGGCGTCTCGCGCTCCACCGTCGCTTTTTTTAATGACCCGGCGAATGACATCATCATCAAGCGTGACATGCTCGCTTGAGGCAATCGCGCGGAGATGGGCATCAAGGGAGGGTTCCGGTATATGCGTAAACGTAAATCGCTGACAGCGGGAGATAATGGTATCAGGAAGTTTTTGCGCATCGGTAGTTGCGAGGATAAACATGACATGGTCAGGCGGCTCCTCGAGGGTTTTGAGAAGCGCGTTAAATGCGGAGGTCGAGAGCATGTGGGCTTCATCGATGATAAAGATTTTGTATGGTGCGCGCACGGGATGGAATTGTGCCGCGTCAATAATATTTTCTCGAACATTGTCGACGCCGGTGTGGCTTGCCGCGTCCATCTCAATCACATCAAGAGAGCGTGATGCAGTGATGTCTTGGCATGATTGACAGGTGTTGCACGGTTCGGCGCTTTGTTTTTCTTTTGCCGCGCAATTGACCGCTTTCGCGAGGAGGCGCGCTGTGGTGGTTTTCCCCACGCCTCTTGGACCGGAAAAGAGGTACGCATGGGCGACACGCCCGGAGAGAATTTGATTTTTGAGCGTTTGCATGATATGCTCTTGTCCGATAACCGCGGAGAAGACTTGCGGACGATGCGTATGATAGAGAGCCATAACTTAGACATTTGGATTTACAGTGAATAGTAGTATAGAGAACTTTTTACTCCACGTAAACCTGCATCGTGCAAGGGTATTGTACTTTGTAGAGACACTGTGGTATACTGTGGATAACGTCGTTTTATTTAGGTCTTAAGATTTAACATTCTCGTTATGCCGAGAAAAGCAAATCCAGCGCTCCTTAAGCCGATGAAAGTGTCGGCAGAGCTCGAAGCTGTCATTGGCCCGGGGCCGCTTCCACGCGGACAGGTCATGAAAAAGTTGTGGGAATACATTAAAGCGAAGAATCTGCAGAACCCGCAGAATAAGCGGAATATCATAGCAGATGAGAAACTTCTCCCCATTTTCGGCGGGCAAAAGGAAATTTCGATGTTCGAGATGACGAAACTCGTATCCACGCACCTTTCATAAAAGAATAGCAACAAAAAAGACCCCTGTCCGGGGGTCTTTTTTGTTGGATTACTTACCAATGATGTTCTCCACCGCTCCCCAGAGACTCTCTTTGTTTTTGGGAAGGAAGATGATCGCCTCATCTCCTGGTTTCCCTTTATAAAAAGTTACAGACGCCGTGAGAACTCGGTACCGCTCTCCGTCAGCGGAGACCGTCCACTGGTTGGGTTCTGGATCGAAACGGAGCACGCCGATAGCGCGGCGCCGTTCCACCGGGCCGATTTGTTTGTAGAGAAAGGATCCGCTTTTCGTGATGGTGAGCTTCATTCGGTCGCCGGCGACCAATATTGATTTACTCGCATAATTCGGCGGTACGGGGTATTCTTTTCCATCATCACCAATCATTTTTTCGCCAGTAAATACCCCTTCGAGTACACGTTCTCCTGAGGCACTGGCTTCTTCAGGGGGTATCGTACCGGGTTTTCCACCCTGAAGAATATGAAGCATGGCATCGAGCTGCTGCTTCATGGCGTGGATCATGCGTGTGAGTTCTCGTGAGAGATCAACTGGTGTTTCGATATTTTTTACTTCGAGAACGATTGGCGGTACAATTTCTTCTTTTGGAAACAGCGCATCCGCTTTTTGTGTGAGAATATCAGAGAGGGGATTCATATTAAAGACTTGATTCAATCATGTCAGTTTTGCTTTCGTTTGCGGCAACGCCCAACTTGGTGCGTTCGAGGATTTCAGCTTCAACCATGCGTCGATCGCGGCCATATTTCAATCGCGAGAGTTCTTTGAGGGCATTGCCAAGTTCTCGGTTGCCTTGTTGAGGCGGGTACATCATCATATTAAACGGACGGCTTGCCGTGTTGTCAATAAGCAGTTTTACATATGCCGTGTACTGCTCAACATTAATAAGATCGTAGGCGCCAAATGTTGGGGCAAATTCTTTTGCCAAAACTTCCGCGTCTTCAGGACCGATGCGGAATGACATCATGGTGCCGGCATTCCCGAGGACGGCGTCGCGAA
>JAHFIC010000048.1 GCA_023246555.1 Candidatus Magasanikiibacteriota bacterium | reverse complement strand
CTGGTGTGGGACCCAAAACTGCGATGAATGTCCTCACGGTCGGACCGATTGAAAAAATTCAATCAGCGATTGCACGAGGTGATATCCCATATTTGACGGGAGTTTCCGGACTTGGTAAAAAAATCGCAGAACGGCTCGTGGTAGAACTCAAATCAAAAGTTGGACAATGGACTATGGGCAATGGACATGGATCCAACGATGTTATTGTGGAGGTGATCGAGGCCTTGGTTAGTATGGGGTACGACCGCGCGACGGCGAAAGACATCGTTGCTATGCTTGAGAGCGCAGAGAAAACAACAGAAGCGCTTTTGCGTGAGGCGTTGCGAAAGATAAAATGAAAAAACCCGCCGATGAGGCGGGTTTTTTGGTGGTGGACGGAGGGGGAATCGAACCCCAGAAACATAGGTTGACAATTCTAGCTGCGGAGCCATCCGCTCTCCGCCCTCTGGCCACCGAAAAGAGTGTATCATAGTATTTTTGCAAATAAAAAGAACCCCTTGCGGGGTTCTGAAATTCGGAGCGAATGATCGCTTCGCACTAGGATTGTCAACAACATTAGTATAGCACGTTGTTTAAACAATGTCAATAATTTTTTCTACAACAGCGTAACACTCGCAACCTTGTCGCCGTCTTCTTTGAAGCGCATGACGCGCACACCTTGGGTGGCGCGGCCAAGGCGGGAAATAGTTTTGAGCGGAGTCCGGACAACTTGGCCATTGTTTGATATGGCCATGACATCCTGGTCATCATTCGTATTATTGACCACGCGGGCGCTGATGATCGGACCGGTTTTCGCGGTAATGGACATGGTTTTAATCCCACTGCCGCCACGGCCCTGCACCTTATATTCATTGATGTCCGTTCGTTTCCCAAGTCCATGTTCCGATACCACCAAAAGTTCCAGCACGCGCTGTTTCACGAGTTCCGGGGAAACGACATCCATACCCACAACACTGTCTTTTCCTTTGAGCCGCATGCCGCGAACGCCTCCGGCAGTACGGCCCATGGGGCGGATATCTCTTTCTTTGAAACGAATTGCTTGTCCGTCGGCCGTAACCACCATAACATCGTCTTTCCCCGTGGAAGGTCGCACCCATTCAAGCAGATCTTCCGGTTTGAGTTTGAGAGCGATAATGCCAGACCGTCGGACATTGGCAAAATCCTCAAGCAAGCTTTTTTTAATCGTGCCTTTGGTCGTTACCATAATCAAATGTTGATACTTACTCACGTCTTCCATGGAAAGAATTGCCGAGATCTTTTCATTTGGCGCTAATTGAAGGAAGTTGACGAGCGCTTGTCCTTTGGATGTTCGTGAAGCTTGTGGAATGTCGTACGCGCGGAGCTGGAATACGCGTCCGCGAGTCGTAAAGAAGAGCATGTTGTCGTGGGTATTGGTGGAAATAAGTCCTTCCACGACGTCCTCTTCTTTTGTGGTAAGGCCGATGACGCCTTTGCCGCCGCGTCCTTGGGTTTTGAAGGTATCAACCGGCAGGCGTTTGATATAGCCATCGCGGGTGACCATGATAATCGTTGCTTCATTCGGCACGACATCTTCCATGGTAAATTCTTTGACGCCATGCGCAATAATTTGGGTGCGGCGTTCATCGCCAAAACGCTCTTTGATATCAAGAATCTCAGTCTTGATGAGGCCGAGAATGCGTTTCGGATGGGCAAGGATATCTTCCAATTCCGCGATGAGCATTCGTTTTTCCTTGAGTTCATCTTCGATTTTTTGCCGTTCCAAATTCGCTAATTGTTGAAGCTTCATTTCAAGAATCGCGACTGCCTGGCGTTCGGTAAATCCAAATTTTTCCATGAGATTTTTTTTCGCGTCGTCACGATCTTTCGATTTGCGAATGGTGGCGATAATGGCATCGATTTTATCCAATGCCTGCTTGAGACCTTCGAGGATATGCGCGCGATCCTTTGCTTTCTCCAAATCAAACTCCGTCCGTCGGCGGATTACCTCGCTCCGATGTTTCAAATATTCCTCGAGGACGGATTTTACGTTCAACACTCGCGGTTGAAGGCCGTCAACAAGCGCGAGAAGATTGACATGGAAGGTTGTCTGGAGCTCGGTGGTCTGGAAAAGGCGATTCAGCACTTTTTTTGGATAGGCGTCTTTTTTAAGCTCAATCACGATGCGCACGCCGTCTTTGTTTGATTCATCACGGAGATCCTTGATCCCGTCGATTTTTTTCTCCTGGACGAGTTCGGCAATTTTTTCGATGAGCGTCGCTTTGTTGACTTGGTACGGTATTTCCGTAACCAGGATGCGGAAGTGGCCATCCTTTACTTCCTCGATGTTCGTTTTTCCACGAATGACAATGCCGCCGCGGCCCGCGGCATATGCCGCAAGAATATCTTTTTTGTTATAGATGATGCCGCCGGTTGGGAAGTCCGGTCCTTTAATGATTTCGTTTAATTCTTCTACGCTGATTTTTGGGTTTTCAATGACTGCGGCAACACCAAGGCAGAGTTCAGTCAAATTATGCGGAGGGATATTGGTTGCCATGCCGACCGCGATCCCCATGCTTCCGTTCAAGAGGAGATTCGGCAGCTTCGCCGGGAGAACTCTTGGTTCTTTTTGCGACCCATCATAATTTGGGGAAAAATCGACGGTATTTTTTTCGATATCAAGCAACAGTTCTTCCGCGACGGCCTCCAGTTTTGCTTCAGTATATCTCATTGCCGCGGCCGAGTCGCCATCCATGGAACCAAAGTTTCCCTGACCATTGATGAGCGTACTTCGCATGGAAAAATCCTGCGCCATGCGAACTAAAGAATCATAGATTGCGGAATCACCATGGGGGTGATATTTTCCCATGACATCTCCCACTACGCGGGCGGATTTTAAAAATTTTGCGGTGTGCTTCAGCCCTAAATGCCACATGGCATAGAGAATACGGCGGTGGACCGGTTTTAGGCCGTCGCGCACGTCGGGAAGCGCTCGAGCGACGATGACGCTCATCGCGTAATCGAGATACGATGTTTGCATTTCATCGACAAGCTGGATTGGCTCAATAGTTTCAGAGCTGGTTGGCTCCTGGGCTTCGGTTTTTTTCATAATGGTTCAGTTGATGAGGTGGTTGTGGGTATTTGAGCGGCAAGGGGTAGAAGCGCTGTCCGGAGCGCTTCCTCAACATCTGCACCTGCTTGCGTGTTTTCTTCGGCAATAACTTCCTGTACTCCTCTGCGCACCCGGTCTTGAAGGGCCACCTGCGAAAACGCTTGTTCGACATTATCTGTGGCATTTTGGAGGATGATTCCTTCTTGACTTTCTTCTTCGCCTCGTAAATTCGCAAGGACGGCTTGCGTGTTCCAATACCACATTCCGATAACAACGCAGGCCACTACCGAGACGCACACCCATAACACATTCCGTTTCCTTGCCATTGCCGCATAGTCGGCATGGAGTTTCTCTCGGTAGCCTTGGGCCATCTCAGCTGTCGGTGCCTCTAGCACTTGTAAGTGTTCAGCAATAAGAGATGGAATTGCTTCTGCCGCACGATGAATATTCTCTTTCATCTCTTTTGAAGCAGAAGTGTCTTTGAATTTTTTTGCAGATGTTTTTTTTCTTTTGGCAGGCATACCCGGGTAGTGGAAAATCGTTGTTACTCTTTTTGGAGAAGCATAACGCGCGTTTCTTCCTGTGGAAGATCTTTTTTCTTGAGGATGATTTTTGGTTCTGGTTTGTCGGCCTTTACTCCCATTTCTCGAAGGAAGGCGTCGGCAGTTTGGGCATCGGGGTCGATATCGGATTTGAAGCCGATCGGGATGACAATTCGGGGCTCCACGGCATTCACTACCCGAACAGCCTCTTCGGCGTCATAGGCATCTTTCGCGCCAATGGGGAGGAAGAGGATGTCGACGTCGCCAACAATTTCTAATTGTGTGTCAGTGAGAGGTTTTTTTGTGAGCCCCAAGTGTGCGCCAGAGAGCCCTTCTGCGTCAAAACGGACAAGAAGATGATCGGCGTTTTCGCCATAGACGGCGGAAATAAGGACGCCTTTTGTTTCGCATTCGCCCGGTGTTGAAAGAACAAATGGGTTGCCGGAAAGGGTAATGGCATCTTTCTCTCCTCGTGTAAACAGGGCGATGTGGGGGGCCAAGCTCCTTGGGAAGGCACCGGTCCTTGGACGATAGGGATCGATAAGGAGTGTGATATCAGCATCGGCCGGTTTTGTTTGGATGCGGATAGCCGTGCCTCCGAGCCAGGAAATATGCATAGAGGAAATCGTAAAATCTAGTCAAATTATATCGGATATTGCCAAAAGCGTCTAGAGGCAAGTCTGGGCAGGATCCCTTGACCACCTCATTTTTTTGTGGTACGATATTTCCACCATAAAAAGTGAAGATTTATTATCTCCTTTGGAGACACTGAAGGACACTCACTCGCCGCTTGATGCGGACGAGATCGGGTTAAGATGGTTTTTTTGTTTACGCATATGACAAAAGAGAAAAAAAAGGAAAAGGAAAAGGAAGAACTGGTGGAAGGATCATTTGCTGCACTTTTGCGGGACCACCTTTCAAAGATTCCAAAAATCGGCGACGTCGTCAAAGGAAAAGTTATTTCTGTTGAATCAGGAGCAGTACGGCTTGATGTCGGCGGATTAATCATTGGCGTTATTCGCGGCCGTGAGCTCTTTACGGAGTCGCGAGAGTTTTCAAATGTGAACATCGGCGATGAAATGGAAGCAACCGTCATTGAAGCAGAAAATGAAAATGGGGAAATGGAATTGTCATTCCGAAGCGCCGGGCATCAACGCGTGTGGGATCATATGCTCGAGCTCATGAAAGACGGTTTGACG
>JAHFIC010000047.1 GCA_023246555.1 Candidatus Magasanikiibacteriota bacterium | reverse complement strand
TCACCGCTATCCCGGCGGTTTCTTCGTCTCGAATCTCGCCGACCATCACCACGTTCGGGTCCTGCCGTAAAATGGACCGGAGTCCGTTCGCAAACGTGAGTCCCGCCTGAGTATTCACCTGTATTTGCGTCGTGCCCGGTAGCGAATATTCGATCGGGTCTTCTATCGTAATAATAGAGGTGTCGGGGCGGTTCAACGTTTTCAGCATGGTATAGAGCGTCGTCGTTTTCCCCGAACCCGTGGGGCCATTCGCGAGTATCATTCCATACGAGCGCTTCATCGCTCTCTGCAACCGTTCGAAGTCCTGCGGGAAAAACCCGAGGTCTTCGAGTGCGAATGTTTGCATCTGCGCCAAAAGCCGCATCACCGCATTCTCGCCGTAATACGTTGGTATGATTGAGACGCGAATGTCGATATCGCCGAGGTCCTTGATGCTTGCCTTGAAACGGCCGTCCTGCGGGCTGAAGTGCTCGTCAGTGCGGAGTGCTGCGAGCACTTTGATCCTGCTGATGAGCTCATGGTGCAGCACCTTATCGATGCGCACCTTCTCGAACACGTCTTTTAAAAGCCCGTCTATCCTGAAGCGCAGGCGCACCGCTTCCGCCTCTGGCTCGAGGTGGATGTCGGAGGCGCGCACGCTATACGCATATTCGACGAAGAGGTCAATGAGGTTGATGATCGAAATCTCCTCGATCGGCTGCACCAGCTGCTTCTCAATCGCAAGCTTTAATTTCCATGGATCGCGCACGGTAGGCATAGAGGAATTATACCCCGTGCTCCTATTTTGTCATGTTCTCTTATGTGTACAACGCGCCGCAATCGCCATTCATTTTACGATTCCCTTCTCGCTTACTGTATCACTTTGTCAGCTATAGAAAGCATTGATTGCGGCATAGTTAATCCGCTTTCTTTGGCTGTGTTGTTATTGATCACCAGCCTTTCTTTCTTTGGAAATTCGACTGGAATATCCGACGGCTGCTGGCCCTTGAACACTTTGTCTACGAAGATGGCGGTTTGTTCGCCCATGGCGAGAAGATCGTCTGCGTATGTGAAAAGGCCTCCTTGCTCTGTTTGTGATTCAAGCACAAAGGCTGCTGGAATCTTTAATCGCTTGGTCATTCCCACGATTGCCGCTACGTTCGGCGGAGGGAACGATGCGGGTCCCGGCATATAGAAAAACGCATCTATCTCGCCGGGCTTAATCCCATTCGCGATCGCGATAACGTCTTTCGTGCCTTCCTCGCCGATATGCTGTGCCGTGTACGTAACCAATTCTATGCCGAACTTCTGAGCCGCTTTTTGAATTTGAGGCAATGCAGCGATAAGGGCGGAGTCCTTTTGAACAGAATCGAGTATGCCGATGCGTTTTATGGAGGGTTTTATTTCTCTGAGAAATTGGATGCGCTTTTCCGTCACTTCGGGGAGATTGACGGCAATACCAGTCAAATTATTGCCAGAGGATTTAAAGCTCTTGATCAGCCCGGTCGCATCTGGCACATTGGCGTGTGAGAATACAATCGGGATGTCTGTTCTTCCGGCTTTTTCAGTTGCCTTTTTCGCGCCGGTAGCGGCGACATTGGTTATGGCTACGATGAGGTCAACTTTTTGCGCAATGAGGCCTTGAGCAATGCTTTCCATCTCTGCGTCGCTTGCGAATGGGGTAATGATGTAATGAACGTTTTTGCCTTCACTATATCCCAGATTTTCCATCCCTTTATAAAATCCTTGGTCTACTTTTTCAATTGACTTGATATAGTGCATCACGCCAACAGTGTACACTTTGGGCGGCGTTACGGGCGTGCTCAACCCTCCACGCATCAGCACCACTATAACAACACCGAGCACGATTACACCAATGCCTATGAGTATTTTTACATTTTTTGTCATTGTTTTATTATTTTTCTATTTTCACTTCTGCTAGAGAGAGCATCGAATCCGGGAATGTAAACCCCGCGTCCCGTGCCCTTTTGAGCTGAAGAATCAATAAGGTTTTTGAACCAAGCTCTATGGGGATGTCTGCTGGTTTGGTTCCGTTGAATATTTTGTCGACCATAACTGCGGCTTGGCCGCCCGATTCGTGAAAATCATCTCCAAAGGAAAAACTCCCGCCCGTGGGAATATCTGACGAAGGCACTGCATGCGGTATATGCAACCGAGTTGCCAGCTCTGTTTCTTCCACCTCTTGTTTGCCATAATAATGCGACGCTAAATGGAACAAACCATCAATCTCGCCGGGCTTGATCTTGTCGGCAACTTCGTGCCAATTCTTTGAGGTAGCGTCCGGAGGATTCGTCGTTGTGTATTCTACCATAGAAATGCCGATCTTTGGAGCTTGCTTTTTGAGTTCCGATATTACCTGTTCACTGCCGTCCGGCATCATAAACCCATCCGTAAACACGCCGATCCGTGCTATTTTGGGATTAATCTCCTTAAAGAAAAACAGTGCTTTTTGAACCGCCTCTGCGAGATTGGCGCCGACCCCGGCGGAATTGTTCCCGGAAGATTTATACGAATTGATAAGCCCATAGCTTAACGGATCATGAAATCTGGTCATAAATACTATCGGGATATTCGTCCCCTTGGTAAGCTCCAGCACTTTTTTGTCTATCTGTTCGCTCGTAACGAACAGTAGGTCAACGTTATCAGCAATCAATTTTTTCTCCGCCATCTCTACGTCATGAGAGAACGTAGGACCCCCCATCACGAGCACCTCATCATACGTTATGTCATTTTTACCATAGCCCAATTTTTCCATACCTTGTTTCAAGCCCTCGTACGCGGCACTATGTTGGTGTTGATATATCACGCCAACGGTTCTGTGCGCTTTCCCAGACTGAATCGCGATTCCGCCGAACTCGGCATATGCCGCCACGGCCAACAGTACCACTATGGCTATGACGATTCCGATCTGTAATTTTGTTGACACCTCTTTTGTTTCTTGGAGCTTCGACGGTACCTCTTTATTGTACAATCATTCTCTCAATGCGCCCATCCCCGCTGTGGATAACTTTGCTTCAGCTTTTGTTCCGAGAGGATCGCGTCGTGTTCTGCTGAACCCGCGCTCGACCTCCTCGCCTACGCTCGTCCGATACGCCCTCTCGAAACAAGAGCTTCCGCGTTGGAGGACAATTGCCTCCGATAGGCATTGGAGGCCAAGCCAATCTATCCTGTGATAGCTCCTCATGCGCCAAAAACCTACGCGGGGGAATGCACATCCGAGAGTTGCTCTCAACATAAAAGCTTTCGTCTCCGACCTTTCGGGTCGAAGACCCGGAAGGCGGGGACCTGTTTATCTTTCTTTATCTTTCCTGTTGGTTCATCGTTCTTGCATGGGGTATACTATAGTTATATTTAGGCTGGTTCTGCTTCACGAATGAAACGCACTACGTTACGTACTCGGTTCGTACTTCTTTTAAGCATCATCTCGCTCGTACCGTTAGTGGTAGCGGCCCTCTTTGCATTCTTCCGTTTTCAGAGGACTCTTGAACAAGATGCCGCGAGAGTGGAAAGCCAATTGACCGCTGCGGCTGCGTCTGAAGTAAAATCATTCATTGTTTTTCAAGCCGGTACGCTGGATACCCTTGCTACGGTTTATAATCCAGACCTTGCCACGAGCGCGGATGCGGCGCAACGGATCCTCGATAACATCCTTTACCACAGTGAATACTTTACCGATATCGCTATCGTCAACAAGGACGGGAAAGAAGTGCTCCGGAAAGATCGGATCCTGGTCATCGCCCCCAGCGATCTCCGAGATATTAAGGACACTGTGGCATTTACCACCGTCAAGGAAAAAGGCGTCTATGTCGGACCGCTCTACATTCAAAATGGAAGGCCGCTGTTTGACATAGGGCGCTGGATAGTAGATTTCCAAGGTGGTTTCTTCGGCGCTATATTCGCCCGGGTGGATGCGAAGATTTTGCCGCGAGTTGCTAAGGCGGTCTCTTCGATCGCTGGTGAGGGAGGGAGGGTGTACATGGTCGATGCAAAAGGCATCGTCATTGCCCATCCCGACTTGTCCTACATTTTAGGAGAAAAAGATTTTTCCCAACTCCCACCGGTCACCGCTATCGTTCAAGGGAACCCTACCATCACCACCCCGAAAACGTATTACAACGAAAAGGGTGAATATGTGATTGGATCGGCATACCCCATCCGTATTGATCCGCTCGATCTCCACCTGCCCGAATCGTATCAGATCAATTGGTTCGTTATTGCTGAACAGCAACGAGCGGTGGTATTTGCAGAGGCCTATCGCGGCGCGTTGTTTTCCGCCATACTATCCCTTTTTGTCGTACTCCTCGCTATCGCTGCGGCGGTCTTTTTTGCAAGAAGGATTTCTGCGCCTGTGGAGGCGCTCCATGTCGCCGCAATGGAATTTCAAAAAGGAAACCTTCAATATCGATCTCGGATTGCCACGAACGATGAGATTGGAGACCTCGGACGGGGTTTCGATCAGATGGCAGAAACGCTCTCAGCATCGATACGGAATCTTCGGGAGGAAGAAAAGCTTATCTCCGCTGAAAAAAATAAATTGAGCAGTATCCTTTCCGGACTGACCAACGCGGTCATTGCGGTCGATCTCCAAAGGAACATTATTCTTTTTAACAGGGCCGCGGAAACGCTCACCGGCTTTGCCACAGACGAGGCCATGGGAAAACCTATTCAAGAGGTGGTGCGCATATTCGATAACGACCACGAATTGCCGCTTGACGAATATTGCCCCCGCACCACAGAGCACTCCGATGGGATCGTATTTCAGAAAAACGAGCTCAAGGTGATCAATCGCCACGGGCAAGAAGGGTACGACAACCTCACGGTCGGAACGATTCGCGAAGGGTCACGTATCGGGCTCGGCTGCATTCTTACATTCCAGGACGTCACGGCCCATAAACTCCTTGAGCTTGCAAAAAATCAATTCCTCGCCATTGCATCCCACGAGATGCGCACGCCCCTTACCAT
>JAHFIC010000004.1 GCA_023246555.1 Candidatus Magasanikiibacteriota bacterium | reverse complement strand
AGCTGTGGGAAGTGAAACAGCTTGTGGACGAGAAGGGTGTTAGCGCCGTGGACGCCGATGTGATTGCGGCTGCGATTGAGCGCTCTGAGGGGCGACTTTCTGATGTAAGCAGTGCGGCGGCTGACTTGAGCAAAGAGCGGGAAGAAGATCCAGAAGCTGTCGCGGCCCTCATGGATAACTTTGCTGATAAGCATATTAAAGAACAAAAAATTCTTGATACGCTTCAGGAGACAGTGATCACAGCAGCCGCTTTCGTGGCTGAAGGCGAAGGTGAGACCGTATCGAAAGAAACCGAACAGCTTGTCACTGTGATCAATGAAAACAAAAGCAAAATGACCGAAAATTTCGTGAACGTGCTCGGTATGGTGGACCCTACTCCCGAGGCGGCGAGTGAGCGGCTCACACAGGCGCTTAAAAAGCAAACCGGATCTGACCTTCGAGATCTGCGCCACTTGGTTATTCTCACGTCAATGAGCGACGTCGCGCCGGACAATATCAAAGAGGCGGTGGCACTAGCGAAGAAAAATACTGTCGAGCAGTTCGAGATGCGGGTGAAAAATTTGCCGCCAATAGTGAGGGCGGAGCAATTGAAGCGGTATGTGGAGTTTTCTCCAGGCGATGACATACGGTTGTTTACGCTTCTTGAAGATATCAAGAATACGTCCAATGTGCCATCAGACGTGCTCGAGAAGCTCGAGGAGGCGAAAGAGTTGGTTTCGAAAAAATTTGAACGCAAGTTCGAACAGATACAGGATCCGGTCGTGAAAGCGTCTCTTATTGAACATCGTGATTTGTCCGATGCCGGACAAGTTATTGCCCTCGAAGATTTTCGCAATCGCTTGACGCAGGGAAGTGTCGTGGCAAAAGATTTGGCGGATGCCCATGAAAAGGCCGTGACCGCGTTTAAGGCGCGTTTTACTGACGCGACCTCGCAAAATCAAGCAGAACTGTTTACCGCATTGTCGCGAAAAATGATCGAAAATCCGACTCCTAAAACATTTGCACTTTTGCGTGAACTCGAACAAGAGGTGCAGGGCGACCCGGAAAAAAGCGGCTTCCTGGAGTCTCTAGAAAATCAAATGACAGGCGAAGTCGAGGCGCGGTATCGCCGCGAGGGCGAGCGATTTGCCGAGCGCTATGCCTCGCTCGATCCGCAGGACATTGCTTCGATTGAAGCGATCGAAATCAGCCCGGAGGTGAAATCCGCCATTGTCAAGCAAAAGATTGATAAGCTCGCGACCTATGTTCGCGATGCCGAGCGGCCGGAAGAGTTTGATCGGGTGTACGAGCGCTTCGTTTCAGCTCCACAGGTTGCGATCGACAGTATCAAGGCCTATGATCCGGAGTTTCAAAACGCTTTGCAGTTCAAATGGAGAAAAATCGAACAACAGCGGCTGGAGGAAGAGCGATCACGCCAGATTGCCCGTTCCCAAATTGATTATGAAGAGCGAGAACTGCGGCATCAAACAGATCGGGTTGAACGGCAGGAAAATGATGAGTTTTTCCGAAAATTGAATGAGACAAAGTGGGATAATTTTGATACCAGAAAACAGTTGTGGGAAGAAAAAATCCAGGACTCGTATGCCCGTCTCAATGAGCGCTATGCCGAACAAAAGCGCCTGTTTGAGGCCAGATTGAGTCTTGATCCATTTGGCTGTGACAAGACCTGTCAGTCGATCCAGACTCAGTTTTTGGATCAGGAACTGCGCCATCAGCGCGAGGTCATGGGCGATGATTTGGAACGCGAGCGTAAAAATATTGAATTGGAAAAAGCGCGATATGAGCTGGATAATCCGCTTGCGGCGAGGTGCAACACCTCAGAATCATGTGAGACTTATTGTCGTAAAAACCAGAAAGTGCCAGAGTGCCAGTGGATCACTGTGGCATTACAGCCGGTTGCCTGTGCCCCAGGTTTTTTCTGGGATGCTGGACAGGCGCGATGCGTATCAACGACCGAAACATCGGTTCAGCAATCCTGTGCCGTTGGCACATATTGGGATGGAAAAAATTGCCTGACAGATCCATTCTTTAAGCCCCCAGAGAGGTTTATTGCCTGTGGCACCGGATTTTATTGGGATGGCGGGCAAGGGATTTGTCGAAAAACAAATGAGACAGAAAACTGTAAACCAACCATTGGTTCAAATGGGACCATTTCCTATCCGCAGGATTGTACGACTAATGTTGCGCAAGTTTGTTCAAGCGGGTTTTTCTGGGATAGCGGGAAGCGAGATTGCGTGCCAACGAACATTGCTTCGTGCGAAGAAGGATTTTACTATGATTATCTCTTGAGACGTTGTGAAAAGGATAATCGGCGGGGTTGTGGACATGGCCAATTTTGGGATGAAGGGTCGCGTTCTTGTGCTTCTTTTGATACTCGGATTTGTCCGATAACTTCGTATCTTTCCTGTCCGAATGGAGAATACCGCGAGACGAAACAAAAAGTCGATGGCTGCTGGGTTCCGGGCGGATGTATTCCGATAGAAAAAAATCGCTGTCCGGCGAAACCAGTTGATTGTCAGGTCGGACTATTTAGAAGCGAAAGCGTTGATCAAAACGGCTGTACCATTTATTCCGAATGTCAGTCGCCGATTTGTCCGGCAGTGATGCCAAGAATATGCGCGCCGGGAGAAGCGCCATTGCCTCCTGATAAGAGAAAAAATCCGTGCGCTGATTGGTCATGTGTTTTGCCGCCAGAGCCAAAGCCGATTGCTTGTCCGACGCGGCCAAGTCCATGCCCTAGCGCGATGCATCGTGACATCACAATCGATCAGCAGGGTTGCAGTATTTATGGATCGTGTGTTCCGGATGAACAACCCATAACGCCAATCTGCGGCAACAATATCTGCGATAGCAGTGAAACCGCAGAAAGTTGCCCGTCCGATTGCGATACCGTGGCGCTTGTTTGCAATAGCAACGGCGTTTGCGAATCAAATGAAACCTATGATTCTTGCCGCTCTGACTGCGGCGGAACTACGGCTTGTGACAACGACGGCAGTTGCGAGTACGGAGAATCTTCCGGCTCCTGTCCTTCAGATTGCGGTTCTACCACTGTGTGCAATGGGGATGGTGTCTGTGGCGGATCCGAAACATCAACCATTTGTCCGTCTGAATGCCCGGCGACGCCGTGGTGCGGTGATGGCGCTTGCAACGGACGAGAAACTACAGAATCTTGTCTTCAAGACTGCGCCCCGGGAGAAGATCCGCTTTGTAATGGCAGCCCATATTACTGTAGAACAAAGACCGGATGTATCGGCCGCGGTTCATACTGGTGCGGCAATAGTTGTTCGGCGTCAGCCTGCAAAGACGGCGGAGCGTTCTGCGGAAACGCGGTGTGCGATCCGGGAGAAACTTCAACCAAATGTCCTTATGATTGTACGGGTACAATAACATCTTTTTGCACCGCGACCCCATCGGCCTGTACGACCCAGGTTGACTGCACTTCACATGGGTTTTACTGGTGCAACGGCGCCTGCCAAAGCGCCGCGTGCTCGGGGACGACTTGCAATAAGAATGGCACCTGCGATAGCAATGAAACCATCGCTTCCTGTCCGTCTGATTGCTCATCAGACACAACAACCTATTGCGGCGGGAGCGGCTGGCACTATGATCTTGAAGCGCGGTCCTGCGTGCGCGATGGAGTTGTGTGTTCAGCGCCAAAGGCGTGTGACGCATGCCGCACATCGAGCGCGACAAAATGGTGCCAGTGGACTGGCGATGGCTGTCCGGTTTCGTGCCAAACAACTGTCGGCGGATATTGCGGGAATAACATCTGCGATAGCGGAGAAACCGTCACATCGTGTGTCACTGACTGCGCGCCTAAGTGCGATAACGACGGGATCTGCGATAGCGGTGAAACGGGAACCGGATGTCCGAATGATTGCAGTTCAAGCTCCTGTTCGGCCATGCCGGTAAAATGCACTTCTCGCTCCACTTGCGAGGCGCATAACTTCACGTGGTGCGACTCGACCTCGGCCTGTTATTCTAATAGTTCAAGCGCGCCTTGCGCTTCAAGCGGCGGTGGCGGAACAAGCTCCTCCTGCGGTCCAGACTGGACATGGAACAGTACCACCAATTCATGTGTGAAAAACAGCGTGACGTGCAGTAACCCAAATGCTTGTAGCGCATGTCCTGCGCCCGGATCCACAACGCAATGGTGCACCTATGATAATAATGGTTGTCCTAGCGGGTGCGCGAGCAGTGGTAGCACCACAGCGAACTGCAACAACAATCGTGTTTGTGATTCAAATGAGTCGACAACATCCTGCCCATCGGACTGCGCGGGAAGCGGGAATACCGCCTGCAATGGCAACGGCACATGCGATTATGGAGAATCAACTGGTTCGTGTCCAAGCGATTGCGGATCGTCAGGATGCAACTACAACAACGTCTGCGACTCAAACGAATCATACTCAGCTTGTCCATCTGACTGCGGCGGCGGCAGTAGTTCCTGCAACAACAACGGCGCTTGCGAATCCAATGAGTCTTATAGTTCTTGTCCATCTGACTGCGGCGGAAGCGGCAGTTGGACCGCCTGCAATGGCAACGGCACATGCGATTATGGAGAATCAACCGGCTCATGCCCGAGCGATTGTCATTCATCGTCAAGCGCTCCGACAGGCAACCGATTAAAACAGTTGTTTAAGTTCTTCGCTCTTATATTATAGACAATTCTAATAACCAAAATGTTTATAATATCATCGGAGAGCGTTTTTCAAAAACGCGATCCCGTGTAACAGAGGAGATCTTTGTCCTCGCCGCGTATGCGAAACCGGACAGTCGGGTGTTGGATTTGGCCTGTGGCAATGCGCGACTGTACCAGGCATTTGTAGAAAAAGGAACAGTCAAGGATATTGAATACGTCGGTGTGGATTTTAGCGAAGCCCTGCTCGAGCTGGCGCGAGCGCGTTTTCCGGATATTGATGTTCGATTGGGCGAGATGACGCGGATTCCTTGCCCCGATGAATCGTTCGACATCGTTTTTTGCCTAGCGGCGTTTCACCATCTTTCGGCAGACAAGGAGCGCGTACAAACTCTTCGCGAGATTCGGCGAGTATTGAAACCACGCGGAATGCTCGTCATGACGAATTGGAATCTGCATTCAGGTTGGGCGAAGAAGAAATTAGAAACGGGAAAATGGAGATTAGGAAGTATTGATCGGGAGATGATAGTGCCGTGGAAAGACGCTCGCGGAGCGGTGATTGGCGAGCGGCTGTACTACGCTTATACGCCGGAAGATATCGCGAAGTGGTGCGAGATCGCCGGGCTGGTCGTGGAAAAGCAATTTGATGCCCGGGGAATGAATATCGTCTCGATCGCTACGCGCCAGTCGTGAGACAGGCGACTGAATCGGGAAATCGCCAAGCATGGTTTATGGCTTTGCCAAGTCCGGCGATCGAGAGAGCGCTATTTGGGGAGATACCGAGGCCGATGGTTTCTTTTACGATTATGGCCGCTTTTTGTATCTCATCGTCCGAAACAACCCAACCGGAACCACCGGATTGTTTGACGGCTCGTATGACGGCGTTTTTTCGGTGGGCGACGGCATCGACGATTGCGTTTGCCACGCTGTTTTTTTGCGGAATAAAATTTTTATCAAAAGTCTCCGCGATCGGGTGCACGGCGGCGGTTTGGACAATATGGATTTGCACGCCGGGCAGGTTTTTTCCGAGCGCTTGAGCGGTCGTGCCCGATGAGGTTGGAATAAACACTGCTTGGAGGTTTGGGATCGCTTTTAATTCTTCGGCAAGCGATTCGTACCCCGATAGCGCCGTATCGTCCGTCGATTGGCGGAGGTTCTTTGCTTGTCCATTTTTCTCCATGAGAAACGCCGTTTGTTTCGGATTTTTTCGTTTTTCCAAAATAATTGATTTTTGATTTCCGATCTCTTTTTTCAATTGCTTCTCTTTTTCAACACCAATCTTCTCGCCGATAAGTATTTTCAGCGTACAACCTTCCGGCAGTGTTTTTACCGCGGCAATCGCGGCGTTACCGGACGAGGAAATAACAAAATTACGGACTCCATTGGCCACATAGTGCTCTATCATTGGTGGAATCGACCGCCCTTTGTGAGAACCAAGCGGGTGAAGGTCTTCCCGTTTCAAAAAAATGCTTGGAACACCAAGTGCATGCGCGAGCGCCGGGAATGATTCTTGTGGAGTTTGCATATCATTCAAGTTCTGGTTATACTGTTTTCGTATTTTTCTTTTATTTTTATGACGTTGATTTGTCCAGAATGCAAAAATTCAGTCGATCTTTCAGCGCTCCCGCAGCCGCTTGTGAAAGATCAGGTGGTGGAGTGCAATCACTGCGGCATTTCGCTTCTGATTCTGGATGTGGTGGATAGCGGCGTTACTGCTGAAGTGGCGGATGAGGGGAAATAAACAGTTTTTTCTTAAATTCCTCCAGCTTTTTTGGTTCAAGCTGAAGCCGTAAGAGTTCCCAGGTAATACCAAGATTGCGAAATGATGGGTGTGTCGCGTTGGTGACAAATTCATCAAGGTTTACTTCATGGAGAGTAATTTTTTCTCCCGCGTCAAGGCACTGCGCATGGGTTTGTTTGCATCCGCGGGCAATAAATGTGTATACCGTCCATTCAATTTTGCTTGCTGGTTCTTTCGTACACCAGAGTTCCCAATCGTTCGTAGTCATACCGGCTTCTTCCAAAAGTTCCCGTTTGGCCGCGGCAAGCGGTTCCTCGCCATCGTCAACTCGGCCGCCGAACAACGTAAGATACGGCTCGGTCCGATTTGGCTGCTGTTCTTTTGCAATAAATATTTTTTCATCGCCCGTCGCGATGATTTGCACCGTATCTGGGCGTTTGAGCATTTCAAATGTTTCATGAGAGCCATCAAACATTTGTTGTTCCCATTGGTAGACGTCAAAAATTTTTCCTTTGAAAACGCGTTTTGCTTGGGATGGGATTTTCATAGGTGTAATTTTTTTATTAATACGTCGATTATCCCGCGAAATCCATGGGAACCGAGGAATACCACTACATCACCTGACTGTACTATGCGCCGGATATGATCGATCAGTTTCACATCATCGCCGATATATTGGGCATTGTGGTGAATTTTCCCAATGACTGCACACAACCCCTCGCCATCCATGGTGGCACCTTCATCATTCACATCTTTTTTGATTTTTGTCAATGCAGGGATAATTACTTCATTGGCGTTATTGAAGGCGTCAGCATAACTTGAGAGAGCGATCGTTTTCCGATTTCCAGTATTCGGTTCAAAGACCGCGACAATTTTTCCTGAATAAATTTTTCTGAGCGTTGCGAGCGTCGCCTTGGCCTTGGCGGGGGAGTGGGCGATATCGTCGAAAATGGTGATCGGTCCATCGAGTCGTTTTTCGAGTCGGCGCTTGAGTCCTTGGAAATTTTTTATAGCGGCAATGGTTGTTTCCGCGTCAATTCCAAGCGCGTGCGCCATGGCAAAACAGCCGGTAATATTCGCGGCTTGGTATTCACCAAGCATCGGACTTTCAACATGGTAGGTTTTTTTATCGTGAACGATAGCAAAAGCAATTCCCTGCGGCGGGGAGTTCACATTTTCGTAGCGCCAAGGCAGATTGGCATCTGAACCATAGGTTTTGCCGGCCGCGATCACAACACCGTTTTTTGGTACAGATTGGAGAAGCTCAGCAAACACCTTTTTGTACGATTCCTCGGTTGGATACACATCGGCATGATCCCAGGAGATGCCGGTCAGAATGAGATGGGTGGGGGAGTAGTGCGCGAATTTCGGCCGATTGTCCCAGCGCGCGCTTTTGTATTCGTCGCCTTCGAGGACGCTTATGTCGCTATCAGTAAGCGCAGCTGAATCAAACGCGTCGATCGCGAGTCCGCCAAACAGATAACTCGGATTTTTTCCGGCCTGTGTGAGGATCCATGTCAACAGTGCAGCGCTGGTCGTTTTACCATAGGTACCGGCGCAGACGACGGATATTGGTTTCACAAGGTATTTGGCGATAAATTCCGGATACGAGAGGTAGGGGATTTTTTTTTCCTGTACGACAAGCCATTCCGGATTCGTGGAACTCGCGACATTGCCGACCACCACGAGATCAGGTATACCCATTTTTTCCGGATGCCAGCCGGGGTAAAAAGAAATACCGGCGTGTGTGAGCGCCGTCGAAACGGGAGGGAAAAATCCGGCGTCCGAGCCAGTGACGTGCCAGTCGGCTTTTTTGCAGGCAATGGCCAAGGCCGACATGGCAACACCGCAAATGCCGATGAAGTGGACATGTTTCATAAAAGGGATTTCAGCGCCGCGAGATCGGTCTTCCATTCCTTTCCATCAAACCACTCCAACCCCGCGAATTGCAGTTTGTAGGTATCGGTCGGACGCTGGGCACTGCCAAGATAGATATATTTTTTGCCGTGTTCTTTCGCAAAAAGAACCGCCTGCGTCATCATTGCCATGCCGGGGTTGAGAGTTGAGAGTTGAGAGTTGAGGGTGTAGAACGGATAAGAATAGTGGATCATTTCATTTGTTTCTCGTGCGATGCAATATCCGATTGGTTCACCATTGTATGAATACACGAACACTCGATTGAAATTGCTTTTATTGGTTGTGAGTAATTCTTTTATTTTATTGGCAGAAAAAGTTTTTTTGCCGAATTTTGTCTCGTAAAAGTCTTTGGCCAATTTTCCGATTTTCCACGAGTAGTTCGCGTAGGGGAGGGTTTCTTTTTTTATTTCTATCCATTCAGTTTTTTTGAGTATACGGCGGTTTTCACTGGAAAGTTCGAATTGAGACAGATCAATCCTAACACTTCTGGTTTGCTTCATGACACCGCGGTCGACACGCGTAAAAAGATACCCTTCTCTGTAGAGTGTATTGATGTGCGCGTCGGAGAAGTCGGTGATAATTTGTTCGTTCCAGGAAAGATACATTGGAATCCCTTAGCTAGTACAGAGCAATCCACAACCCAAGCATCACCATCGCGGCATGCATAATCCAAAACCGCATCACGACTTTCTCTTCCGACCAGCCGCGCAATTCAAAATGGTGGTGAATCGGTGCCATGCGGAAAATGCGGCGGCCCAAAACATAACGGCCGAACACTTGGATCATGACGGTAGTAAGTTCGATATAAAAAATGAATCCTAAAAATGGCAGAAGGAGCATGCGATTGATCGCAATCGCATTGATGGCGAGAAGTGCTCCAAGACCCAAAGACCCAACATCGCCCATCTGGAAGCGCGCGGGTTTGATATTGAAATATGTGTACGGAATAAGCGCGCCAGCAGTCGTCGCGTTCAAAATCGCAATGGATTGGTATCCTTCAAGCCACGAGAGAATCGTGAGCGCCGAAAAGGTAATGAGAAGCGTACCGCCGGCCAGGCCATCCATGCCGTCGGCCACATTAACCGCGTTTGCCGTGAACATGACAAAGAGAATAATTATGGGAATGATCCACCAGCCGATGTTGATGTAGCCGTCAAACGGAATAAAGATATTCCGCCAATGCTCGCCCAGCTTGAAATAAATCCAGTAGGCGGTAATAGAACCAGCAATAAACTGCAGGAGCAATTTTTCGTGCACATGCACGCCGCGACCCGGGTGCGACCCTAGCCACAGCGACGCGCGTTTGAAGATGGACCATGGCAATGTGAGCACAAGCCAGAGACGCTCGCGCCAATCGGCATGAACACGAATCAAGCGAAGCACGTGGCGGATGGAGCGATTGCGTCGCTCTTTGCCGTAGACGTGCATGATGTCGTCAATGCCGCCTAAAGTGGCCGCGAGCGCCATGACGCCGACCGGGACAAAGGTGAACCGGCGTTCCCAATTGAACCAGATGGTGACGATCGCGACCGTGAGAATGACCAAAAGGCCACCCATAATCGGGGTGCCGGCTTTGTGTTTTCGCGCGTCGAATCCGAGTGTGGCATCGAATTCCCGCTGGCGGGTGATGTTGAATCGGTAGAGGAATTTGATGAGAAGCGGCGCCCAAAGAAAGGCTACAAAACAGGAAAAAATGCCGTAACCTAGGGCATTTTTGAGAAGTTCCAGGTGGGTTTCACCGAGCGACATACGGGAAGATTATACCAGGAGATTCGGCTATTGACAATATAAGAAAAATATGCTAAGTTATTGGGCTTTGTTGTACAAGACAGGAGTCTTGGTACGGCGAAGAGTACAATCGTTCATTTGTTCGGATTCTGCCAAGGACGGTGGAAGATGGACTACAAATTCGACTAGTAAAGAAGAGAGTTCGATAAATGATGATCAATTACCCCACGAAGTACTGGCGTTTCGCTATGGATCGGAAAGACATCGCTCGCTGGGTGGGTGAGGCCGCGCTGGAGAAGGTTGCGGCGAAGATCGCCTACCACATCTGCCGGGCGCCCGGCAACGACACCCAGATGACGGGCAAGGCGAGCATCCTCGAGATGTCCGATCTCGCGTCGCTCCGCGTCGAGCTCATCCCCCTCATCCTCGCCGAGGTCAACGAGGACATGCGCGCCGAGGCCGAGAAGCAGCTCATCGCGGCCGGGTGGCCGGTTTCGATTCCGCCGACGATCGAGGTCGGCGAGATCTACGACCTCCGGCCCGTCGAGGCGCGGGAGTCCGCGCCGATGGTGGCCTTCACGCCGCAACCGACCCATGTGGAGATCAACTCCGAGATCGAGCGATTCGTTCGGCTCCTCATGATGGAGCCGTCGTTCGCGCGGCGGCACAGGAAGGAGGCGAAGCGGCTCCTTTGGGGCTTCAACACGAGCCCCAAGCGCCTCGCGGAGACGCGTCAGAGCGTGAGGGCGTTGCCGATGTTCGCGCGGGAGCGAGCGACCTCGCTCGGGCTGGCGCTGAACTAGCGACTCGTCTCGTTCTGACACACTTCCCGTCCACACACGCAAGCGTCCGATGGCGAATCAACGATTCCCCGGACGCTTTTTTAATTCTCCAAAATATTCAATCGTCGAAGTTCAATCATCTGTGTTTTTTTTGCGTGCCGATATGTCTCACTGTCTTCACCAATTTTTCCCGCCTCTACCCATCGCTCCTCAAGGAGCGATTTTTTTGGATCAAGGATTTCGATCCGCCCCTTTTTTATCCCATGAAGATATTTTCCATCGGTCGACCATTGAAATGCATGTGCGTAATGAATTGCGGAAGCATCGACCGCAGAGACGAGAAGAACATGGTCGCGATCCTGCGCTTGCCCAATGCCGCGCATGGTTATGATATCCCCGGCCCGCGCGCGGTCCAATGAAACGATCGCACTATTCGTGTCCTCTACCAAGACTCCAACGTCGGTATTTTCCACGGGGCGGAATTTGGCGATCAATTTTCTAAGGAGGCTCATTCTGTCGGGGAAACGGAGGTGTTTTTTAAGGGCGCCCATATTCCTCGCACGCAATTCCGCGTCGAGAACATAATACACAAACCCAGAGCAATCAATACCAAGTTTGTGGTCAACAAGAAATTTTTTCAGCCCTTCGGCATCGAGCGATTTTAAATCAACTTTTTCTTTGAGTGCAATGATCACGGCTTCTTCCACAATATCGTCCGGACTGCCCTTGCCGACCAGCGCCCGAAGCGCGCCGCGAATCCGCTGGCGGCGATTGATGAAATACGGACAGACAACCGTGGTGTGTTCAAACGGCAAATGCTCGTACGCGGCGATCATTTTCAATGCTGGTTGTGAGAGCGTGCTTGACTCCATATGGTGAGGAGCAGTATAACAAAAACAATCAGAAATGGAAGGAGGCACGAAATGGATTGTCGCAAATTGAAATATGCGTTTTGGTACGGCGTCGCTATCGCGGTTACGCCTGCCGTAGTTGGGGCAGTGCTAGTCTACGCTTGGGCACAGATGCGGAATCCTCTGTGATAATAGGGGAGCGCGGAGGCGCACAGCTCACTCGGAGTCCCGTGTCGGTTGCCGCGGGACTTTTTTCTTCTCGGCTCGGGGAACACCCTTTATCTTTTATACAACCCAACCAACCGCGCTTCGGTGAGCACATACCCTTTCATTGCCGCCTCGAGTGCGGATTTTTTGGTTGATGGCGGAAGAGACAGCGACGTATCAAGCGCGTAGAGTTTGAATTGATAGCGATGCGTTCCCGATGGTGGACACGGACCGCCATACCCGGTGGTTCCAAAATCCGTTGTGCCTTGGATCGCGCCCGGCGGCACGCTCGCTTCAGTAATTTCTGTTGTTCTGGGATCAATATTCCATACCAGCCAATGCACGAAGTCACCACCCGGAGCATCAGGATCGTCCACGATCAGTACCAAGCTTTTTGCTTCAGTTGGTACATCAAAAAATTGGAACGGCGGATTTTTTTCCTTTCCATCACAGGTATACGCCACCGGAATGGATTCGTTATTTGAAAAAACTGGACTTTCTACGCGCATAGGAATTACGACACCATGCTTTGGATCAGCCGCCCACGCTCATTTAATTTATGATGCGACTCCATGAGTGAACGCTCGCTTTGGATGCGGAGCACGTCTTGACCAGGCTCGGTGTTGTCATAGCGCATGACCGTCAATCCTGCTGCCTTCAGCTTTTCGATTTTTTCGGATATATCCGTCATTTTTGATTCATCATCTCTGATTCGTCTCACCAATTGCGCTCCGTCGTGGATCGTGACCAAGGTTTTATCACCAAGCGGCAGATCCAACAACGCCGCCAGGTGGGCTTCAAAGATTGTTATGGCTTTCAGCCACCGCCCTCGGGCGGGGTCCCGCAGTGTGCGGGACTTTTGGCCACCGCCCTCGGGCGGGGTCCCGCAGTGTGCGGGACTTTTGGCCGATAGCCGATGGCTGTGCTGTAATTGTGATTCAAACGTCGCTGACGCGGGTTGACGCGCATTGATTTCGATGAGAAAAAGTTTTTTCTTGTCTTCATCGTACATCACGTCCACACCGAAGAGCCCGCGCCAGCCGCTCTGCCGTAACTGATTACCGATCGTCGCGACCATTTCGGTGTATGTCGCTCTCGCCGATTCCGGCAAGAGACGTTCCGCGAGCCCCCAATCGTTTCCCACCGTGGCAAACGGCCGATCGGTAAACGGGGTGAGGCCAGTGATTTGGTAATTCACATTTCCAAACAGTACGGCGTCTCGCGCGACAACATTATTATTGGTGAACGTCGGACCATTGACCACATCCATCACGCGCACGTCGCGATCAGGAAATTGTTCGGCCAGCGCGCGCATCGTTTCTTTTGATGTCAGGCGAAGCGTACCATCGCCGGTATGCGCGTGATTGAATTGCACGATCACGTCGGTGCCAGTCCATTCAAGCTTTTTGCACGTGGTTATGGTGTGCGGCGGGAGATAAGTGGCAAGTTCCCCAAGCCACCGCACTTGAGATATTTTTTCTTCCACTATTTTTGAAATATCTGCCGGCGGATTGAGGAGCTCTAATCCCAGAGCAGACGCGGCGCGTTCGATGTGCGATGTGTTTTTAAACACAACGACGCGGCGAATGCCATGCTTGCGCAGAAAGGGCATTGTCAGTTCATGCCGCAGAAGCTCTTCGGTATCAAGCGGATGCTCGGAGGGGATGAGGAGCGCGTCATCAGATCCATTGGCAATTTTCTTGGCAAAGGCGGTTGCATTTGAGACAATACAATATCCTCTCGTCGGGAGCGTAAGTCCAAGCGCGCGTTCGATATCCCGCGCTATGTAGGCGACAGGGGTTGCCGCGAGTTGTTCGAGAAGTTTCTGCATCATGATAAAGAGTATATAAGGAGCATCCTGCCTTGGCAATATGGAATTATACGATCAATTAAAACAATTTGGTTCTGTCAAAATCAATGAACCAATGGCGAAACGTACGACGTTTCGCATTGGCGGACCGGCCGATGTTTTTTTGACCATTGATTCCACCGAAAAGTTGGTTGAAGCATTGCGGTTTCTTGATGGTGAAGGAGTGTCGTATTTCATTATCGGTAGTGGGAGCAATATGTTAGTTCGTGACAACGGTTTCCGCGGTGTCGCGGTCAATGTCAAATGCCAAAGTTCAAATACCAAAGGTACTTACATTCAAGCGGATGCCGGGTGCATCACCGCTCAGATTGCTCAAGAATCTTTCTCTTCAGGACTGACTGGATTTGAATGGGGTGTGGGCGTGCCGGGCACGATCGGCGGCGCGGTGCGTGGCAACGCCGGCGCCATGGGGGGGGAAATGAAAGATGTGGTCAAAGAGATCGAGGCGTATCGAGATGGCGAAGTGGTAACGCTTTCAAACACAGAATGTGCATTTGGCTACCGCGATAGCACGTTGAAACACGGGGGTGGAGTGGTGCTTCGCGCGACACTCACACTGCGCAAAGGCGAAAATATTGAGGGTCGAAAACGGGCGCTAGAACACTTAGCCTACCGCGCGAAAACCCAGCCGCAAGGACAGTCGATTGGGTGTGTTTTTAAAAATTTCGAGATATCGAAATCTCAAAATCTCAAAATTTCTGATTTGCCAGAGGAGTTTTTGAAAAAAGGGAAAATTTCCGCTGGATGGTTGATTGATCAGTCGGGACTCAAAGGCGCGGTGGTCGGCGGTGCGGAAGTGTCCACGAAGCACTGCAATTTTATTCTGAACAACGGCCACGCGACAGCGGCAGACGTGCTCGCGCTGATTGATGAGATTAAAACAAAGGTGTACGATAGATTTGGCGTAGCCTTGGAGGAAGAGATACAGATTATTTAAATACTATGAATGAACGCGGTGAGGACATGGAAAAAATTCTTGCCATATCAGGAGAACAAAAAAGAGCCACGGCACCGAGTACTGAAAAACAAGAGCTTTTTAATATTCCTGAACCAGCGGTGGAAGTTCGTCGTAGTATTGAAGCCACAAAATCTGAAATTCGTCGTATCTTTGAGCAGTGTAATTCTCAACAAATATCGCTCGAAGACGCCAACACTGCTTTGCGTGATATCTATACACGGTCAGGCCACATATTACAGCGCTTGTATTCCTTTGAAGGAATGGCGCGGCTTTTTGGGTCAACATCGAACGATCTTACTTTTGATGGCGTTCGAAGTATTCTCAAAGGGATGTTTCGAATAGCACTTGAAGAAACTGACACAGAAAATCAAGACAGACTTTTTGGAATTCTTGGTGCACGACTTGATCAAGAGAAATTGATCGAGCTGCAAGAAAAAGGCACGATTGCTGGTTGGCCAAAAGAGGTATTGCCCCAATTGAAAAGAGAAATGATTCACGCGCGCATGGCAGCCGAGAGTCTTGCGGATCCCCAACCTGAGCGGTTCCCTGATACTCATGATGACGCTATCGATACACAGATGAAAATAATCTCAGACGATCTTATCTATCAAGGGATTCCAGCGCACAACCCAGACCGTTTGTCTGAGCATATACACGCCATGGGGCGTTTGTATCACGATGATCCACAAAAGTTACAAATGGATTTCGGCGTTAAGGAATTGAAGGTAACTCTGCCGAGAAAAGAAAGTGCAAAAGATCGTTTTGTGCGAGGCGATGTTTCAGGACTTCGTCTATTGCGAGAAGGAGAAGCTCCTTCAGAACGAAAAGTTGAGCAAGCAAAACGGGTCGTTCGTATTTATCCTGAAAATGAAAGAGGGAAAATTATTCCGCTTCGTGTTTTTGTTTTAACAGGGATTGACACAAAGAGTGCCAAGTATCTCACATTGCCGCAAGTGGCCAGTGATTCATTTATCACTGCTATGCAAGGTTTGCGTGTACGTGGTGGAAACAGAGCCGTGGGAAAGGGAGAATTAGCTGCGGCAAAGAATCAAGTTTTGCGGGATACAAAAAGGGATTTTCTCGCATCGCTTACTCCTGCAGAAAGAACGGATTTTGTCGGACAATCCGACGTTCCACCCGAAAGAATTTCTTTAAGGATTGAAACATTGGTTGATGAGAATCGATTAGGGAAGTTGGTGAGAAAATTGTTCGGCAAGACCCAGCACGTTTCAGTTGATTCGATTCTTCAAGAAAGCGATCCAAGCGGCGAATTGAAAAGACAAATCGATGAGGTGCTCGTTGGAGGTGATGAGGAGGAAAAGACGCTTGCCAAGATAGAACAGCTTATTCGTGAACGACAAACATCATAATTTTTTTGCGTATGATCATCAACATCCACGGTACGGGGATTGAACTCACCACAGCAATCAAACAGTACGCGGAAGAAAAAATCAGCGGACTCACGAAGTTTTTCGACAATATCCGGCAAGCGGATATTGACATCGGCCTGCGTTCGCATCATCACAATAAGGGCAAGATTTTTTATGCGGAAGTAAATCTGCATGTGCCCGGGGAGTTGGTTCGCGTAGAGAAGGATTCGGAGGATCTCTATAAAGCGATTGATAAGGTGAAAGATCACCTGAAAGTGGATCTCGAAAAGCGGAAAGAAAAAATGCGCACAAAGGACAAAAAGGGCATTCGAGCCCAAAAAGAATACCAAGAAGAGTAAGTTTAAAAAAAATGAAGCCCGTCGCGAGTCTCCTCGGGCGGGCTTTTGGTTGGCGGGTCTGTTCTGAATCTTATTTTAGAATGTCGCGATCACGTTGAGCTCTTCGAGTTGGCTTGCGAGCACCCGCGCATTGTCCGTGCGACAGTCATAGCGGATTCCGTGTACGCCGAATTCGACGAAGGTGTCGAGATTTTCTTGGCGATCGTCGACGTAGACGATTCGCCCCGGCGCCACGTCGGCGCGCTCGAGAGCGGCGCGGAAGATTTTTTCTTCCGGTTTCCTCGCTTTCTCTCGATACGAGAGAATTTGGGCATCGTCCGGGAAATGTTTGAGCAGGGCCTCCTGGCCTCGTTTCACCTCTCCCCAGTGAAGCGGGTTGGTGTTGGAGAGAATCATCTTCCGGACACCCTTCTGAATCCGGTCGAGCACCGTGTCGATGCCGAGGTTCGGGAGAAAGATATCGTTCCAGATGCGGAAGAATTCATCTTCCGTGAGGGACGGGGCGTTGATGGCCGCTCGCACGATCTGGAAGAACTGCGTGCTTGTCCATTCGCCTCGTTCGAATGGTTTGACCAGAGCCTCCGGCGCTTCGAACAGTAGATAGTCGAGGTACGCCGGAGTACCTCTTGTCGGCTCGGCTTCGCTTTTTTCGGCAAGGGCCTGAAGCAATCGGTCGTTCCGGAAGTTTACCAGAACCTGTCCAGCGTCAAAGATCACACAGCGGAATTCCATTTTGTAGTTCCTCCGTAATTCTTATATCAGCTTATGTGTGTTTGGTCAATACAAAAAACGAGCCCGCCCCGACGAGGTGTCGAGACGGGCCAGTGGCCGATGGTTGTGCGGGTTAGGTCTATTCGACCCTCTTTTTCATCGCCCACGCGATCAGCGAGATTTGGCCGACCTTGGTCAGGAAAATTGACCACGCGAGGGCGTTGGTCAGCAACCCCGCCCACCCGTTGGTTGCTCCGGTCAGGAGCAACAGAAAAAAGAGATCCAAGACCCCGGCGAGCAGCAAGAGATTCCTCATGTTTTACCCTCCTCAAGGGTAGCTCACCTGCCGGCATACGGCGGGTGAGGAAAGTGAGTTGTAGCGAGGATCAGACGAGCATGACGGCGACCATTGTTCCCTATGGTAACCAGACGCTCGTCCAATCTTTCGTGTAAAAGAACATGTCCAGTGAAGTATCACTGCGCCCTTCAGTCGGGAAGGGATGAATAATCCTATAACACCTTTTGGGGGTTGTCAAGCGTCCGAAAAATTGCTATTGTTGAGTGGTCGTATATATTTTTATGTCCCTCATTACCAAGATTTTCGGCGACCCAAACGCAAAGTTTCTCCGAGGATTACAGCCGATCGTGGATGAGATTAACCGTCTTGAATCGGCCTACAAAATTTTTTCTGATGAAGCGCTCAAGGCCAAAACGCAGGAATTAAAAGACGCGCTCAAGAACGGAAAAACACTCGACGACATGTTACCCGATGCCTTTGCCATCGTCCGTGAAGTGTCTCACCGCGTTACCGGCATGCGCCATTTCGATGTCCAGCTTCTGGGCGGCATCGTATTGCACCAGGGGAAAATTGCTGAAATGCGCACTGGTGAAGGGAAAACATTGGTCGCAACGCTCCCGGCGTATTTGAACGCGCTCACGGGCAAGGGCGTCCATGTGGTCACGGTCAATGATTATCTGGCTCGTCGTGATGCGGTCTGGATGGGCCAGATTTATGACGCGCTTGGACTGACCGTGGGAATCATACAAAATCAGCGGGTGAGTTATGTGTACGATGCGGCTATGAGCAGTCAGCAATCAGCAAACGGCGTTGAGTCGAGAGCCGAAGGCAGCGCTCTTGATATTGAGCGCGATACGCTTGGTGGCTTCAAGGTGGAATACGAGTATCTCCGTCCTTGCTCTCGGCAAGAGGCGTATCGATGCGATATCACCTACGGCACGAACAATGAGTTCGGTTTTGATTATCTTCGTGACAACATGGTTCAGCGTTTGGGCGATATGGTCATGCGGCCAGGAACCGAGATGCCATATGCGATTGTCGATGAAATCGATTCCATTCTCATCGATGAAGCGCGCACGCCTTTGATTATTTCCGCGGCGGCCGAAAAGGCGACCGATCAGTACTATCGGTTCGCATCGCTCGTCAAACAACTGAAAGAAAACGATGATTACAATGTTGATGAAAAATTGCGCGCGGCGACGCTCACCGATGCTGGGATTGCAAAATTTGAGAGTTGGCTTGGCATGGAGAATTTATACGTGGAAGGCGGTATTGGGCTCGTTCACCATATTGAACAAGCGCTTAAGGCCGAAGTCCTTTTTACGCGCGATCGCGAGTATGTGGTTGACGGAGAAGAAATTGTTATTATCGATGAGTTTACCGGCCGGAAAATGCCGGGGCGCCGGTATTCTGAAGGGTTGCATCAAGCGATTGAAGCCAAAGAGCATTTACCGATTCAGCGCGAAAGCCAGACTTTGGCAACGATTACGTTTCAAAATTTGTTCCGCATGTATGGAAAACTCGCCGGCATGACCGGGACGGCGGTCACGGAAGCCGAGGAATTTGGGAAAATATACAATCTTGAGGTGGTGGTTATCCCAACAAATAAAGCCGACTGCCGCACCGATCATAATGATCGGATTTACAAAACAGAACTCGGCAAGTACAAAGCAATTATTGATCGCGTGAAGGAATGCCAAGAAAAGAAACAACCAATCCTTATTGGCACCATTTCGGTGGAAAAGAATGAAGCGCTTTCGGAATATCTCACCGCGAATGGAATTACGCATGAAATTTTGAATGCAAAAAATCATGAGCGCGAGGGTGAAATTATTGCCCAAGCCGGACGGCCCGGAGCGGTGACGCTGGCCACGAACATGGCGGGTCGCGGCGTGGATATTAAATTGGGCGGCGTTCCGGGAGAGTCCACCGATGTCGAGACCGTTATCGGGGCCGGAGGGCTTTTTGTGCTCGGCACCGAACGGCATGAGTCTCGCCGTATCGACAACCAGCTTCGCGGGCGATCGGCGCGTCAGGGTGACCCCGGTGAGACACAATTTCTTGTTTCGACCGACGATGATCTGATGCGTATTTTTGCCGGCGACCGATTGAAGAATGTCATGACCCGGCTCAATGTGCCGGATGATATGCCAATCGAGCAGGGCATGATCACGAAACTCCTCGAAACGGCGCAGAAAAAAGTGGAAAGTCATCATTTTGACATGCGAAAGCATTTGCTTGAGTACGATGACGTTTTGAACAAACATCGCCAAGTCATCTATAAGCGCCGCCGCGATATTTTAGAATCTGAAAAAACAAAAGACATGATCCTTGAGTTGATAGAACAAGAGATCGAATTTGTCGTTTCTTTTCATACAAATCCAACAACAGATACTTTCGAAATGTCAAAATCTCCAGCTGCCGAAGTCTCTCATGAGCGTGGTTGGAATATGCGAGAAATAATTGAAACAACAAAAACCATTTTTCCATTGTCGGCAGAAGACGAAGAAAAATTGTCGGCCATGACGCCGGTGCAGAATGGAAAACTCGATGAAGTTCTTGCGCGGGAAGCGCTTTCTGTCTACCTCTTTGATCGGGCGAAAGAAGAGTATGCCCGGATTGAGGGGAAAATACCAGACCAAAGCCTTATGCGTGAAGTGGAAAAAGGTGTTCTCCTGCGCGCGATCGATACGCTTTGGGTGGATCATCTGCTTGCGATTGATTATTTGAGAACCGGTATTGGACTGCGCGGGTATGGCCAGCGAGACCCATTGGTCGAGTATAAAAAGGAAACCTATCAGCTGTTTCAAGAATTGCAGGCGAGTATTCAAAAAGAGATCGTTTACTCATTCTTTAAAATCGGTATCGGGTTTCAGCTAGCGCCAACGATCATGGCCTCCGATCGGCTGACACTTCAAGGCGCGGAAAAAGAAATGGGCGGTGAACACTCCCAAGCGAATACCGGCCATGGGGGAGCCGCGAAAGTCGGTCGCAATGACCCGTGTCCTTGCGGTAGCGGAAAGAAATATAAGAAGTGTCATGGACAATAATGTATCTCCAAATATTGAAGTTCAGAAATATCCCCGAGTCGGCATCGGCGTCCTTATTTTTAAAGATAAAAAAATTTTGGTTGGCCGAAGAATCGGTTCGCACGGCGCGGGCGATTATTCCTTTCCGGGCGGGCATCTGGAATACATGGAATCATTTGAGGATTGCGCAAGGCGGGAAACACGCGAAGAGTGCGGCGTCGAAATCAAGAACATTCGTTTTCTGTCGCTTGCAAACCTCGATTGGTACGCGCCGAAGCACTATGTGGATATCGGCATTGTCGCGGACTGGGCTTTTGGAGAGCCGCAGAATCTTGAACCGGAGAAAATTTGTGGTTGGCAATGGTATGACATCAATGCGCTTCCGGATCCGCTGTTTGGCCCGGCACAATTGAAAATTGATGCCTATCGACATGGCCGGCACTACTGGGATAGGCCGTCCTTGACGGATTAAACACACTATCGTACAATAATTCCACTTTGCTTTGAAATTATTTGTATGCCGAGGGTTGAGGTTGCATCGAAATTACGCGCGAAAATCCGATGGGGGATTGCCGGTGTTTTTGGTCTCCTGATCATTGCCGGAATGTTTGTTGCTCCCGGGTATACCAACCGAGCGATTGATCTTATTAATCAATCCGTGGCTTTAGGATTGCCGCACATTCCGGAAAAGAATTTTCGTCTTGGGCTTGATCTTCAAGGAGGAACCCAACTTTCATATGCGGCAGATGTTTCGGATATTCCAGAGGCTGATCGCGCGCAGGCCGTAGAGGGCGTGCGTGACGTTATTGATCGCCGGGTCAATGGCCTTGGTGTTGGAGAGCCAAATATTCAAAACACAAAAGTTGGCGATGAATTTCGACTGATTGTTGAATTGCCGGGGGTTTCAGATGTGGCAGAGGCCATCGCCATGATTGGTGAAACACCGATTTTGGAATTTCGTGAAGGAAATACCGACCCACCTCGCGAGCTTACGGCAGAGGAAAAACAACAGCTTGATGCAATGAACAAAGACGCGGAAAAACGAGGAAAAGAGTTGTTGAAAAAAGTCCGTGGTGGGGCTGATTTTGCCGCGGTTGCAAAAGAATCATCTGAAGATGAGCAGAGCAAAAACAATGGCGGCTTCTTAGGCTCCATCGGTAAAAGCACCCCGTTTGCTGCTCTCTATGAATGGGCAAAAACAGCCAAAGAAGAACAGATCTCATCAACCCTCATCCGGACAGCCGACGGTTATAGTATTGCCAAGCGTGGGGTGGAAAAGGCAGGTGCTTCCGAAGTGCGCGCCAGTCACATCTTGATCTGTTATCTTGGTTCCACAAGCTGTACGGATACCAAATACACAAAAGAAGAGGCATTCGCCAAAGCACAGGAAATATATACGCAAGCGAATGCGGACACCTTCGCGGCGTTGGCCAAAGAATATTCCGCGGATGCCAGCAATCGCGATAATAGCGGTGATTTGGGATTTTTCCCAAAAGGCGCCATGGTACCGACATTTGAATCTGCAATTTTTGGAGCAAAAGTCGGAGAAATTATCGGACCAGTTGAGACGCAATTCGGATATCACATTATTTGGAAAACTGCCGAAGAGACACCACAAGAATACGATATCTCCCGCATTCTTGTTCGCACGAAAAGTGAGGCTGATTTTCTCCCTCCTGTCGATCCATGGAAAAATACCGGTTTGTCCGGGAAGCAGTTGGCGCGTTCTGAAGTGGTTCAAGATCCGACGACGGGCGCGGTACAGGTGTCCCTCACATTCAATGAAGAGGGGAGAAAGTTGTTTGAAGAAATTACCACAAGAAATGTCGGGAAACCAGTTGCAATTTTCTTAGATGGACAGCCAATTAGCATCCCTACGGTACAGCAGGCAATTGCGGAGGGTAAAGCAGTCATTACGGGGAACTTCACGATTGCTGAAGCAAGACTCCTTACGCAACGTTTGAATGCGGGCGCTCTGCCTGTGCCGGTAGAGCTTATTGGTCAGCAGTCGCTCGGGGCTACGCTTGGCGCGGATTCTATCACCAAGAGTTTGCATGCGGGCATCGCTGGTTTTCTCCTGGTGATTCTTTTTATGGTGCTGTATTATCGTTTGCCGGGGTTGATTTCTGCGATTGCGCTTCTGGTGTATATCACGGTGAGCCTGGCCATATTTAAACTCTTCGGCATTACACTCACTTTGGCAGGCATTGCTGGTTTTGTTCTTTCTATTGGCGCTGCCGTTGATGCGAATGTTCTTATTTTTGAACGCATGAAAGAAGAATTGCGAAGTGGCAAAAGTCTCCGGGCGGCGGTGGAAGAAGGATTTTTACGTGCGTGGTCCTCCATTCGGGACAGCCATCTTTCAACGCTCATTAGCTGCAGTCTTCTCTTGTGGTTTGGTATTAGCTTTGTGAAAGGGTTCGCGATTACGCTTGCCATCGGGGTGCTTATGAGTCTATTCTCCGCCGTTACGGTCAGCCGTGTTTTTTTGCGGTTTGTCGTTCCGTGGTTTCCGGAGTTTGCCAATCGGCTGTTTTTGGGTGCAAAAGCGCATCCGGCAGATAACAAGAATTCGTGATATCTCTCTATGATGATTGATTTGATTCAGTATAAAAAATTCACGTTTCTTTTTTCAGGTACTGTTTTTCTTGTGGCAGTGGTTGCTCTCATCGCGTACGGTCTAAAACCAGGGCTTGATTTTACTGGCGGCTCACTGCTCGAAATTTCGTTTGCCGGAGAGCGACCAGAAACAACCGCAATGGAAGATGCCCTGCGGCCGCTCAATCTCGGGGTGATGGTTATTCAGCCCACAAAAGAAAAAAACATGATTCTGAAGATGCGATTTATTTCCGAAGCAGAGCATCAACAGATTCTTGGAACGATCCGTACGGTGTTTGGAAAAGAAGCGAGCGCTCCGGTCACGATCGTCACCGAAGGTGGGGAAGAGCTTACTGGGGCGGCATTCGGAGCAAAAGCATTGCCGGATATTCTTGAAGAACGTATCGAAACCATCGGGCCGTCTATTAGCTCCCAACTTCGGAGTCGATCGTTTGTTATGCTTTTGGCAGTCAATGTCGCGATTCTCTTATTTGTCGCATATGCCTTTCGGCGGGTTTCAAAGCCAGTCGCGTCCTGGAAATACGGTCTTTCGACGATTATTGCCTTGATACACGATGTCGTCATTACTGCCGGTGTCTTCGCGTTTCTGGGGAAATACCGTGGTGTAGAAGTAGACGTGCCGTTTGTGGTAGCACTCATGACAATTCTTGGCTACTCGGTGAATGATACGATTGTCGTTTTTGATCGCATTCGCGAGAACCTGATTCGCTATCGCGGGCAGGCCTTCGGCGCTGTGGTCTCGCGAGCAGTGCAAGAGACACTAGCGCGTTCCATTAACACTTCCTTGACTATTCTCCTGGTTCTCGTCGCCCTGTATATTTTTGGAGGTCTTTCCATACATTATTTCGCACTGGCTCTTATTATTGGCATCGGGTTCGGTACCTATTCATCGGTGTTTGTCGCGAGCGCTATCCTCGTCGCATGGGAGGAATGGCGGCAGAAACGGCTCGCTACTGCTTAGCTTCCAAAGCTTCCGAAGCCTTTATTAGCTTCCGAAGTTTTTTTGTGGTACAATACAAAAGCCTTTGAAGCTTCAGCAGCTTTTGAAGCTAAAGTAGCTATAGTATGACAGAAAATTTTATACGACATTTCGTGGCGTTTGTCGGTACGCTCATTGCCGGACTGGTTTATTTTTCGGGCTATGTTGCTGGCATTCACGAATGGTGGTGGGCAGGGATCTCCGTGATCGGTGTCTATTTTGTTATCTATGGTTTGGTTACCGCCGGCGGCGGAGGGCATCATTGAAAGCTTCCAAAGCTTTCGGAGCTTCCCCAGCTTCTGAAGCTTTAGTAGCTTTGAAGCTTTAGTAGCTATGCAATTTGGGCCGCTCTACATTGACGTCGATCAAATCAATCGTTTTTTTTCTGAACAGTCGACGTGGGAGATCATTTCTCAAATTACTGCCATGGGTGGTTGGCTTATTTTATTCCATCTCCTTTTTTTTGCCGGCCTTGCGATGTGGGTGGAATGGAAAGAATCGCGATATACCGCCCATTGGAAATGGGTAGTCCTGGCAGTCGATATTCCGCTCCTTAATGTGCAGACACCAAAAGCCGTAGAACAAATTTTTGCGCACTTGGCAGGAGCGCATGAGCATGAGGACATCGCAAAAAAGTTTTGGCACGGGTATAAACAACCGCATTTTAGCTTTGAAATTATCAGCATCGAAGGATATATTCAGTTTCTTATTCGCACCGAAGAAACATTTCGCGATCTGGTCGAAGCGGCGGTGTACGCTCAATATCCGGAGGTGGAAATTACAGAAGTTGATGATTATGTGACGAGTGTTCCAACCCAGTTTCCGAATGAAACGCACAACATGTGGGGCGCTGACTTTACCCTTACAGAATCCGACACCTACCCGCTTCGCACCTATCAGGACTTTGAACATACCATTTCAAAAGATACGCAATTGAAAGATCCGATGGCGGCATTTTTGGAAAGTTTTACGCGCATTGGCCCCGGCGAACAACTTTGGTTCCAAATTCTTGTTCAGCCGACAGGCAATGACTGGAAGGAGAAGGGTATTGCCAAAGTGAAAGAACTTGTTGGCGATACGGGCCATGGGCATCATGGTGGATCGCAGATACTCCAAGCGCTGGCTAACGCACCAATCAAGGTGTTGGAATTCGCCGGGCAGCAGATTTTTGGCGGTGAGGAAGATGCCCACGCGGAATCCAATGATGACAGCGGTCCGCCCAATAAGATACAATATTTAACACCTGGGGAAAGCAAACTTGTTGAAGGGATCGAAGAAAAAATTTCAAAGATTGGGTTCAAAACAAAAATGCGCGGCGTGTATATTGCGCGAAAGGAAGTGTTTAAAGTTCAGCGGGCGGTATCGGCGCTCATTGGCGCGATCAATCAATTCAATATCCCATCAGCGAATTCTTTGGCGCCAACGTATGGGGTGCACACGTCGTATGTCGGCGCTGTGTGGCGCGCGAATTATCGTAAACGGCTCCTCATGAATGCCTACAAAAAGCGCAAAATGAAGGTGGGTGCGAATCCATTTATTTTGAATATTGAAGAATTGGCCACGATCTGGCATTTTCCCATGTCGCACATCAAGACCCCATCCCTGCAGAAAATTGAGGGCAAGCGCGCCGAACCGCCGGCAACACTGCCGATCGAACGGGTGGTGGCTCCAATTTCAGGTTCGCTCGAAGAGGTGAACGAACCGCCGCCGATGAAGTTTGGCTAGGAGTTCATACCCACCAATAAGAAGACCGACAAAAAAGAGATCTCCCACGAGACTGTTTCGAAAGAACGGAATAGCCCTACTGTAGCTGTGCGCAAGGCCTGAAAGGCTGTGCGAATACATTGTTCCAAAAGCCCAGACCGCGGCATTGGTCAAAAGGAAAAAGACAATCGCGCCAAGCGTCGTACCACCGATGAGAAACGGAATAGTTTTTTTTCTTTTCATGATGCGCGCAATGGCGATCGAGACAAGGAAACTTCCGTAAACCGCCGTCATAATTGGCAGACTGTAAAAGCCGATGACAAGATCGCTCAAAAACATTGCAAAAAGGGGAACGATAAGCGACAGGCGGCGGGGCAGATACAGTCCGGCGAAGAGGGCGATCGCGCCGATGGGCGCGACATTTGCCGGATGCGGAAAAAGCCGCGCGGTTGCGCCCAGGGCGATGAGGAAGAACACGAGGATGTAGTCAAGTTTTTTTTGCATATTAATAGATGGAGATAGTGAAACTATACGATGAATTTAAGAAATCGCCAAGCGAGATATAGGCCGAGACCAGCAGTCATACTAGCCGAGCCGGCAAACACATCTCTGGCCGCTTCCTGAATCGGATTTTGCGACAGAACAGTTTTTTCGGAAGCGGGGAGTGTTGCCGTGATCTCATCTGCCGTTGTAGCTGGCGTTTCTTCGGATGTCGGCGGTGGCGTGTATGAATTGGCAGACGCGGTCGGATCGGCTGATGGTTGAGATGCCACCGGTGTTTGGTCTGTTTCTCCATTGGTGGAATCATTCGACCCTTCTTGAATATCTGTCGGCGCAAGGGGGGTTTCTGTTTGCGGTTCTTCCAAACCGGTGGTGGTCGTAGTTGCGACTTCTTCCGGTTGCGGAGGAATCACAAAACCACCACTTGCCTGGCTGTTGTTACCGCCCGCTTGTTGATTAGTTTCCGCTGGCATTGGTGGCGTGAAAGCAGCCAAGATTTGTCCCCATGGCAAATGCAATGCCGCCGGAATCACGGTACTTGTTCCCCAGACACGATTGTTGGGAGTAAGCGGAGTTGTTGTAACGCCACCATCAGCTTCTTGAAACGAAAGAAGTTGCGCATCATTTACGGCCCTGCCGGCCGCCGCTAGGCCTTGATTGCTCCACGCGGCAGAGAACACATTATCGGTTGCGGTTTGCTCAAGGTAGGCGACTCCGCGGACTGTGGCAGCGGAAACACCGGGGATATCTGGAACAAGCGCCAAGGCCTGGATCGTCGCGCCAGTCATATCAACACTTCCCCATGAGCCATTTGGTTCCTGAAAAGAAAGAATAAATGCCGTTGAGCTCGCGATGCGCGGATCGCTCGGAGAAACACCGGCGCGAATGAGTGGAAAAAATGCAAAGACGTCGTCGTTGAAGAGACCGACATCACCGAATTGACCATTCGAGAAATTGTCCACAATGCGTTCAATATAATTCGTTTGTGTGCCTGTGTATGGGTTAATACCCAGTGCCATAAGGGCCATAGCGCGGCGTTCAATGTCAGTCAGCAGACTCCCTGGGTCTGGATTGGTAAGAAGATACGCGCGGAGCCGATCCTCGGCTGCAGAAGTTCCGGGAACGGCGCCAAGGGCGATTCCTGCCCAGTCCGTATAGAGAGGTGTGCCAAACGATCCGTCTGAATTCTGTTGAGTGGTGATGAAAATTAAGGCTCTCGGCACGTCAAATGCGGGCGGCGCACTCGTTCCACCACCGTTCGAGTTTTGAGTATTGTTCGCTGGCGGTAGTGGGACGGCCGGCTCAACCACTTCCACCGTTACCGGACTGCTCCACTTGGAAAAGTCAGCCGAGGTAATGCTTGCAGAAAAGGTACCAGTCGCGGAAAACGTTGTCGTCGCAATACCAGACTCATTGGATGTGATCGTCGCTACGGGAATTGTCGCGTCCCACCATCCCGTTGGCGCTGGATTTGGCACAGAGATTTGTACACTGGTATTCGGGTCAGGCGTCCAGGATCCCTCAATATTGTCGTATTCATACCGCCAAGTGGCGAATGATACTTCTTCTCCCACTTCAACGGTTGTGGACGGCGTTGTGATCTGCCACGGCGAGCTGAAATAAACGTAGATTGTTTCTCCACCGAGGAGGCGATACTGGTCCAGGCCAATCTGCGGATATTGTTCATCTACGACATAATTCCAACTGTAACACGCGTCATTTATGCAATTCACCAGAAAACTGCCAAATTGTTCGTAGTACACCGGCGGGGTGACCGATAACGAACTCGTCGCCGCGTCAGTCGCGAGAAGGAGCGACAAAACGGATGTCTGAAGCGTGGTGGTCGTTCCCGGTGCGCCGGTGGCCGAGTCAGTATAGGAAATTACGGTGGAGGTCGGAAGAACGACTTCTTCATCAAAAAGAAATGTCTCTCCATATCTCACGACGAGTCGCACAGACGGCGCTGGTTCTTCCGGTGGGTCAATCACCCCCACGGTTACTCCCGGCCAGTAGTCATTTGGAATGGTGATGTAATAGGTGCCGGTTGTGGAAAAAAGAAATGATGCGGCGCCGGCGTTGTCGGTTGTGGTTGTGAGCACGGTCGCCGGTGGCCAGTTGGAATAATCAGGTAAGATTGGCTCGGTCGCAAGCAGTTCACTCTGACCTTTGGGAAGCCAGGCGTTGGCTTCAAAATCGTATTCAGAGAATCTGGCAATCAGTGGATCATCCGGTGTCACTTCTGTAGCTTCCGTCTCCAGTCGATAGCGGTCGCCGAAATAGAGGTAAATCGATTCGCCGCCCGAAATCGTGTATGAGCCAATGCCAAGAAACGGATACTCGCCATTCACCACATATTTCCAACTGTAACAGGCGTTTGTTTCTGGATTTCCGAATGTAATACAGTTTAGGAGATAATCATTGAATGAGGCGTAATACGCCAGGTCAGTGATTGCAAAGTCGTCGCTTGCTTCATCCGCGGCCTGGAGCATTGCGAGAACCGTGGTCGCTCCCTCTGTTGTGGTGGAGACATCGGCGTCAAAAACAATCACATCTTCATGTCGAATCGTGAGGTGGGTAGTCACAGGATCAGCCGCCAGGGCAGGGGAGGCATTCCAGACACCGAGGAAGGTAATGAGGATAAATAGAAGACGATATACCTGAAGATGCATAAGTTTGTTTTGAAAATTAGTAAATTGGTAAATTTCACTCTTCGTCCTCGTACTTCCACGAGATGGTGTCGTTCGTTTGCGGTTTGTAGTTTGAGACTCCAACCGCCGCTTTTTTCCCATTGATATAATAAATCCAATATTTTTTGTCTCGGACGCTATTTTTGACGCCGTTGATTTCTTCGATGAGATAGCCCAAGTCGCCGCCGAAGTTTTTACTGGAAAATTGAAGGACGCCGCTTCTTTGTGCCGTCTCCATGAGCGCGTAAACCGTGCTGTCCGGCGGGGTGGGTACGATATACTCGGCTTCACCAATCACTAAAGTAATCGGAACAAATACCGCTTCTGTGGTTTCCTCAAATTTCGTCTGTTTGTCTACGCTTGTATAGACAATTTCCTGATCGTTTGGTGTTTTCTGAACCACCGATTCATTTCCCTGGGTTATTTCCGACTTTTGGTTTCCGGCTTCTGGTTTCGGCGTCGATGATCGCCCGTACCCAACATATCCGCTCACCGTGGTTAGAAGGGCGAGAAGAATCCACAGACGAATATGGTGCTTGTGTTTGGCATGAAATTCCTTCATAAAATAAAAAAACTCTAGCCGGACAGGTAGAGATGGAGAAAGACGCAAAGCGCGTCGTTACCTGCTCGGGCGTAAAACATATTTGAAGACCGGACTTGTTCCCGATTCCATCGGGACTTTACCGTTGCGGCACAGTAGAGGAATGCTTGTCCGCCTTTGGCGGATCACCTCACTTCCACAAATATGTTGTTGAATTGTAGAGGGACTATAGCACCATCGTTTTAGCTGGTCAAATGTTGATTTTTTAGCTAAAAAAGTATACAGTTGTGGATAACTCAAAATGCAAAATTTATGGGTATGTGGATTGAAGAGGTTCTGCAAAAAAACAAGAAAATTTTGGCGCTGTCACCGATGGCGGATATGACCGACAGTGCTTTCTGTCAGATTGTCCGACGAGTTGGTGGGGCCGATGTTGTGTTTCGGGAAATGGTCTCGAGTGAAGCGCTTATTCGAGAGAACCAAAAAACGCTTGGCATGACGGATTTTGTGGAAGCAGAACGACCGATTGTGCAACAGATTTTTGGTGCGGATCCATTGACCATGGCAAAAGCCGCGGCAATTGTGATGGAGCATGCGGGTCCAGAAGGTATCGACATCAACATGGGGTGTCCGGTGTATAAGATTATCAGCAATTTTAATGGGTGCGCTCTCATGAAGGAGCCGGAGCGCGCAGGAGCAATTATTCGTGAAATGAAACGCGCGATCGGCGAGACGCCGCTGTCGGTGAAGATTCGTTTGGGCTGGAGTGACCCGGATGAATTCAGGAAGTTTATTCCTGTCATTGAAGATGCCGGCGCCGAGCTTATCACTATTCATGGACGGACAAAAGCACAAGGGTACAGCGGGAAAAGCGATTGGGTGCGGATTAGAGAAGCAAAAAAAATCGCGCGCGTGCCGATCTTGGCGAATGGGGACATTCATGAGCCGCATCAGGTGCGGGAAGTGTTGGACATCACCAGTGCGGACGGGGTCTTAATCGCGCGCGGGGCGTTGGGGAATCCGTGGTTTTTTCGTTTGACAGAATCTAGAATACAGAATCTAAATTCTAGAATATCTATCGACGAGCGAGTTCGGGTTGTTCTTGAGCATGCGCGATTACACTCTGCGCAGTATGGCGAACGCGGCATGGTATCATTTCGCAAGCATCTTTCATGGTATTTCAAAACGAACAAAGTTGGTTTTGAAGTGGAAGGCCTCAAAGTTATGCGCGAAAAATTGGTGCGCGTAAATACGTTAGGGGAGTTGGAAACGCTTTTGAGTGATTTCTTGAAGTAAACTATACTATCGGTGCATGATGTCCATTCTCATTGTTATCCTTGGTCTCGCGACCCTCATCACCGGCGCAAAGCTTGTCCTTCGCGGTCTTGCGGTTGCGCACTGGTTTCGTTTGACGCCGGCATTTATCGGCCTCACGATTGTCGCGATTGGCACTGACCTTCCGGAAATTTTTGTGGTGGGTGTTGGCGCTATTGGGCAAGCCAAAGGTATGAATACCTCCGGGCTCGTACTCGGGGAAATTGTTGGCACGGTGCTCAGCCAAGCAACGCTTATCTTGGGCATCGCCGGGCTCATTGGCACGATTACGCTTACAAAAAAATTATTGCTGCGCGACGGCACCATGATGATCATATCTTCTTTTTTGTTATTTTTTTCCGCACTGGATGGCACGATTTCCCGACTCGATGGGCTGGCGCTGATCGCTGTCTATATCCTGTACCTTTTTATGATCGCTCGTGAAGAGCGCCGTGAAGCGAGAGCGATTCCCTTGAAAAATATCGAACGCATTGGACCGCTCCTGTATCTTTGCGGCGGCTTGGCGCTTCTTTGTATTGCGTCGTATGTAACCGTAACGCACGCCTTGTTGCTCTCGGAGCGTTTTCATGTCAGCCAGGCGCTCGTTGGGCTTCTCTTGGTCGGATTGGGCACCAGTCTCCCCGAACTGGCCGCGACGGTCACAGCGATGAAGAAAAATCAGGGAATCTTTGTCTTTGAGAATCTGGTCGGAAGCAATATTTTTGACATGCTGTTTGTCGTCGGGCTTGGAGCGGTCATTGCAAAAAACCTCACGGTTCCAGCGTCGGTCATTTCATTTGATTTTCCGTTTCTTATTGTGGCGTGCATCCTGGCCACACTCTTGCTTCGAACACGCATGAAATTGAGCACGAAAGAAGCGATTGCGCTGATTGTTATTTTTGTATCGTATTTTGTTATTCGTGCCGCATTCGGATTTGCCCACGGGATCTCGGATGTGCTACCCTAAGAATCATGAAAAAGAAAGTGCAAAAAACATTGCGTTTTGGCATTGAATTTGAATTGTTTACGCTCGATGAAAAAGGATACATGGCAAACGGCGCTGACCAGCTCATCGCACGCGTAAAACGGGAGCATCCCGAGATTGACATCAAGCGTGAGTGCGGCAAAAACATGATCGAGATAACGACGCCGGTCGAAACTGATGTGCCAGCGGCGATGATTCGTGCCATGGAGAATTTCGAAGTGGTGGCGGTCGCGGCGACCGAAGAAAAACTTGTGCTGTATGCTTACGGCACCTATCCGGGTGCTTTCACTCCGGAGTTTCATGTGCACCGTCGCTACCGGGCACAGCAGAAAATTTTAGGCAAACAGCGGTTCGCTATTGCCGGCCGTTGTGTCGGGCTTCATATCCATTATTCGCTTCCTTGGGGTGTTTTTGATGACATTAAAAAAATCATCAAACCCCTCATTCGTTCCAAAAACATGCAAACCATGGTGGATATTTATAACCTCTGCATCGCCATGGATCCGGCGCTGTTTACCTTTGCGCAGTCTTCTCCGCTCTATCAGGGAAAGTACCTGGCAAAGGATAGCCGCGTCCTTATGTATCGCGGCGGAAAAGATTTGGATTCTCCAGAAGGATTGTATGCCAATTTGCCTGAATTCGGCGCGCTACAGCAATATAAAACAACCAGCACGGATATTTTGAGTCAAATTGCCGACCGGTTCGTGGATTGGGCAGAGATCCTCAAATCCGTCGGAACAAAAATCGCCATGTTTTCTAAACATGGATCTATTTTGGACAACACGTGGAATCCGGTCAAAATCAATTCTCACGGGACGATGGAAATCCGCGGTATGGATATGAACCACCCCGATATTATTGCCGCCATTGCTATCTTGGTAAAATTTCTTCTGAAAGAAATCCAGGAAAAACATATTCGTATCTTGCCGGCAGATACAGGGGTGGAGCATCCGTTTTCTTTTGATGGAAAGACGATTGTTATTCCACCCGATAGTTTTGTGAGGAAAAATCTTCAACGCCGCGCGGCATACGAGGGGCTTGCAGACGATGTTGTTTTCAACTATTGTCAGGCGTTTTTCCGGATGGCGAAGCAGTTTGTGCCGGAAAATCGGGAGAAAATCCTTCAGCCGCTCGAGGATATGCTGAAAAGCCGCATGACAACCTCGGATCGCATTGTGGCACAGCTAGAGAAGAGTGGTTGGACAAAAGAAAAGGAGCTGACTCCGGCTGAAGCGGCCGAGGTTGCACTTAGCTTATCGTGGGATTTGTACAACGAAATTTTGACCACCAAGGAGCGGTTGAAAAAAGTGGCGGCATAGCCGTATACTAGAAGTGAAAATGTTCGTTATGGCAAAAAAACAGCGTAAATATATTTTTGTAGTTGGCGGCGTGCTCTCCGGCGTCGGCAAGGGAGTCGCGACGGCGTCTTTGGGCGCCATTTTTTCGGCCAAAGGCTTTCGCGTTACGGCGCTTAAGGCCGATCCGTATATTAACGTGGATGCCGGCACCATGAATCCGATTGAGCATGGCGAGGTATTTGTTACCGACGATGGGGATGAGACGGATCAGGATATTGGAAATTACGAGAGGTTTTTGAACGCCGATCTTGGTAGCGTGAACTACATGACCACCGGTCGCGTGTATTTGTCAGTCATTGAAGATGAACGAAGCATGAAATATAAAGGGAGGTGCGTTCAAGTAGTCCCGGATGTTCCCAATGAAATTATCCGTCGCATCGAAGAAGCCGCGCAGAAGCGTGATGCCGATATTACGACGATTGAAATCGGCGGCACCGTGGGGGAATATGAAAATATTCTTTTTTTGGAAGCAGTGCGAATGATGAAATTAAAGTCTCCCGGAGATGTTGCTGTTGTTCTCGTATCGTATCTTCCTGTGCCGTCGCATTTGGGAGAGATGAAAACCAAACCAACACAGCATGCATCCCGGGCATTGAATTCAGCGGGAATTGCGGCTGATATCATTATCGCTCGTGGCCCGTCCGAGCTCGACCGTCCGCGGCGCGAAAAGCTCGCGATTTTTTGCGGCGTTCGTCCAGAAAACTGCATCTCCGCGCCTGATGTTGCTTCTATTTACGAGGTTCCGCTCAAATTTGAAGAGCAGGAGACAGGGAACAATTTATTGAAAATTTTGGGGTTGAAACGTCGGTCGAGCAATTTGAAGCAATGGCAGGATTTGGTGAAAAAAATCCACAGCGCTGAAAAACAAGTAAATATCGCAGTTGTTGGCAAATATTTTGGGACGGGAAAATACACACTGTCTGATTCGTATATTTCAGTGATTGAGGCGGTCAAGCATGCCGCGTGGCACCATGGCGCAAAGCCGGTTATGGACTGGATTGATTCCGAGGCATACGAAAGTAACTCGGAGTTGGTTCATGATTTGTCGGCATATAGCGGCATTATTGTGCCGGGAGGATTCGGTCACCGTGGAGTCGAAGGTATTATTCAGGCGATCCGTTTGGCGCGTGAAAAAAAGATTCCGTATTTCGGCTTGTGCTACGGCATGCAATTGGCGAGCATTGAATTTGCGAGAAATGTACTGGGAAAGCATCAGGCGAATACGGTAGAAATTGATCCGAAAACACCATATCCGATTATTCACATCAATCCGCGGCAGGCGAAAAATGTTCGCGAGAACCGGTATGGCGGCACCATGCGCCTCGGCGCGTATGATTGCGCTTTGAAAAAGGGGAGTTGGACAAGAAAAGCGTACGGGAGCGACAAAATATCCGAACGCCACCGCCATCGGTATGAGTTCAACAATGAATATCGAGAAATGGTTGATCATGCAGGACTCCGGATCGTCGGCGTAAATCCAGAAACCGACCTCGTGGAAATTGTCGAACTCAAAGACCATCCGTTTTTTGTGGGCACTCAATTTCATCCAGAATTCAAATCACGTCCGATGAATCCGCATCCATTATTTTTAGCATTTGTTCATGCGGCGATGAAACGTGGATAGAAAACAAGAGAAAGGAGCTGTCTTTGTTCACCAAAACTGAGCTCGAGAGAGCAATTATCGATCCCGCAGTGCGGAAGGGGTTGTTGGCGATTCTGCCGGATGGCGCGGCGGCAAGCGTGAGTGTCTCTGTCGAAGAATTGCCAAGCGGCATTCCGGCGGTGTTTCTAACCGGAGACCTGAAGGATGACGCGCGGATGATGAGGATAAAAGGGGAACTCACCCCAATTGTCATGAGGCGGGACCCCAAGTTGCCAGCGATTCCTGGTTGGACTGAACAGCTTGGCGCAGTTGAGCGGGCAGAAATTCTCTGCCGTATGAACCGTATCTACGCGCCAGCAGTTGGTCCGGGTATTGATTGAGGTGTAGAAATGAAGAAAAAGCATAAAAAAAGACAACCGTCGGAATTGACGCGGCTCAAGAAGCGTTTAGCGATCGCGACCGATCGGGCCGCGAAAACCGGATCGGCGGAGGATAGAGCACGGTTCGCATCGGCACTCGGCGAGACGCTTGCCTACCATCTGCGCCAGACCCTGCGCCGTATGGGTAAAGAGAGGGAGCACAATACCCGAAGACCGAGATGTTCGGCAAAAAAGCGGGTCTAGTTCCTTCATTTCGTTTTCAATCGCCTTGGGGCTTCCACGGAAGCCTCTCTTTTGTTATTGTAGCGGTAGATTGAGCTCATAGCTAATAGCCGAAAGCCAAAGTATGTCCGATACCCAACTCATTAAAGATAAGATCGATATTGTGGACTTGGTGGGCGAGTATGTGCAACTCAAACCTGCTGGCGTGAATCAGAAGGGGCTTTGTCCATTTCATCGCGAAAAAACGCCGTCTTTCATGGTGAGCCGCGAGCGCCAGTCATGGCATTGTTTTGGTTGCTCCAAAGGTGGAGATATTTTTTCCTTCATTCAAGAAATCGAGAGCATGGAATTTATTGAAGCGCTTCGATTTCTGGCAGATCGAGCCGGTGTCCCGCTCACACATACACGGAGCGAGTCAGATCGCAACCAAAAGAATCGTCTCAAAGACATTAACGTGGAAGCCGCGCGGTTTTTTCATCAATTTTTACTACAGATGCCAGCCGCGGCCGGCGCGCGCCAGTATTTGAACGAGCGAGGATTGAAAGAGGCGACCATTGAAGAGTGGCGAATTGGCTTTATCTCTGATCAATGGGATCTTCTCACGCAGTATCTTTTGAAAAAAGGCTACGGTATTGATGACCTTGTTGTCTCAGGACTCACGATTAAGAAAGACGGAGGCGGATTTTACGACCGCTTTCGCGGCAGAATCATGTTCCCAATTTGGGACGCTCATGATACGGTTGTCGGCTTTACCGGACGCGTGCTGGTGGAGACTGAAACATCGGGAGGCAAATATGTGAACACACCGCAGACACCGCTTTATGATAAGTCGCGCGTCGTCTTTGGACTTAATAAAGCCAAACAAGAAATTAAAAAGAACGATCGGATGATTATGGTCGAGGGGCAAATGGATGTGGTCGCCTGTCACCAGGCGGGTATGAAGCATGTGGTGGCCGTCAGTGGCACGGCCATGACCGAGCAACAAGTAGAGGTGTTAAAGCGGTATTCTTCAAATGTATCAATCTCATTTGACGCGGATTCTGCTGGCATCGCCGCCGCTAAACGCGGTCGGGATGTTGCCCTTCAAGAAGGCATGAATATCACCATTATTCGCATTCCCGATGGTGCCGGAAAAGACCCGGATGAGTGTCTAAAGAAAAATCCAGAGGTATGGTTTGATGCGGTTTTGAATGCGGAAGAATATATTGAATGGCTGTTTGTAGGTGTGTTCCGGGGCAGGAACATCACGAATCCAAAGGAGAAACAACAAATTGCCAACGAGCTGCTTCCAGACATTTCACGGATTCCCTATGCCGTGGAGCGCGATCACTGGCTGCGAGAACTCGCCGGGAGAATTGGTGTTGATGTGGACATTTTGAAAGAAGATATGGAGCGCATACGACGGAGTCCAAAATCCAAACCCCAGCAGGCAAAGCCCAATGAGGTTGTGTCTCCATATCCTCCCCAAAAGACTCGTATGGATGCCTTGGTTGAGCGGTTTCTTGTTCTTGTCCTTCGGTATCCCACTGCGTATGAAGAATGGGACCTCCCAGGAGGGGTAACGCCAATGTTATCCACACCAGACCTCGCGCATCTTTACGAGAGTGTTGGAAGCGGGTATACTACGCAACATTCAATCAGTCGTGACAATCTTCGTCATGCGTTCTCCGATGGAAATATTGAGAACATTGTAGATACTCTGATCTTGCAGGGTGATTTATTGTTTCAGAACACTCATGAGTCGCAAGCAAAAAAAGAGGTTGCCGTTATTGTGGCGGAAATAAAGAAGGAATGGAAGCAAGCAGAGCGGATTATTCTTGAACGGGAAATTGATCTTGCGGAGCGAGCCGGGGATGCGACGAGGATTGCTCATTTAAATTCGGTTTTCGAAACTTTGCGTTAATCATATCAACATGCCGCACAAAAAGAAACAGGTGAAACTGAAAAAGAAAAAAATCATTGCGAAAATGAAGCGCCGCGCTTTTGTTGTTTCGCGAAAGAAGACGCAAAAAAAGAAGCCGATGAAAAAGAAATCAATGGTACCCGTTCAAGAAGCGCCGCCGACGCCGCCCGAAGAAGAAGCCATTTGGCGACTCCTCGACAAAGCACGCGGGCGCGGGTTTGTGACTGAACAGGAAATTCTTTCGATTTTTTCGCATGTAGAAAACTGCATTCCTCTCTACGAAGGATTCTTGGATGTTTTGGATTATAGCGGCGTATCGGTGGTTGAAATGCGGGAGGGTTTTCTGGGCCGTCCCATGGAAAATAAAGAAATTTTGGCGACCTTGCAAGGATCTCAGCCCGATATGGAAGGATCCTTTGATTTGGGGAGCATTTCGCAGGATTCCATTCAAATGTATTTGCGTGAGATTGGAAAAATTTCACTTCTCAACGCCGAAGAAGAAGTCTCATATGCCAAACGCAAAGAACGCGGGGATCGGGAAGCTGAACGAAAAATGATCGAAGCGAATTTGCGTCTTGTCGTCTCTATCGCGAAAAAATTTGTGGGCAAACAACTCTCACTTCTTGACTTGATTCAAGAAGGCAATATCGGCTTGTTTCGGGCGGTAAAAAAATTTGATTACCGAAGAGGGTATAAATTTTCTACTTATGCAACCTGGTGGATTCGGCAGGCGATCACGCGCGCCTTAGCGGATCAAAGCCGCACGATTCGGATCCCCGTCCACATGGTGGAGACCATCAATCGATTTCAACAAGTGCAGCGCCGATTGCTTCAGGATTTGGGCCGTGACCCGACGCCGGAAGAACTCGCGGCGGAAATGGGCGAGGAAGTTGATAAAATCAAACACATTATTAAAATTTCTCAAGAAACCATTTCACTTGAAACATCGGTTGGCGACGACGATGATGATTCTCAGCTCGGTGACTTTATTGAAGATGTAAAAAATGTTTCCCCAGCGCACGCAGCTGGCGTACAGCTCTTGCGCGATTATATTCGCGATGCCATAAAAGATCTAAGCCCACGTGAACAGAAAATTTTGGAGATGCGTTTTGGTTTGACCGACGGAGTGACGCACACGCTCGAGGAAGTTGGCAAGGAATTTGACGTTACGCGCGAGCGTATTCGCCAGATCGAAGCCAAGGCCCTCGAGAAGATTCAGGGCATGGATGTGATTACTCGATTGCGAGATTATTAGACCTTTTTACTTCAATAACAATAGCCCCGCCTCGGCGTGGCTATTGCTATTGACAAAAAAGTAAAGAAATGCTAAGATAACGCATCATTTTTAATCATAGTTTCGCTATGAAAAAGGCGTTTTCAGTAGTCGCGGCAGGAATAACGTTGCTTGCCGTTATGTTTGGCGCGAGTAATATAGCTTCGGCACAAATCGTGCCAAGCACTGATCCCATACTGCGAGGCATTTGGAAACGGGTGCAACAGGCCAATAGCGCCGATGTTCAGGCGGCCAAGTTGGTTATTCCGTACGAAACACCCGGTGACATTACGACTGTATCTTTTCGAATCAATTTTAATCACCCAACCAGTCCGACACGGGGCAATTTTCGTTGGACGAATGTCAATGGTTTTACCGAGCGAGGCAACAGTATTGAAACTGGTAACGCTTTTGTCACCCTTCTTCCAGAAAATCCAAGTAATCCTACTGCCGGATCACAGTATTACGTGAATACAAAAGCGCGGACAGCGACATTTATTTTCCGCTGGACAGCTGATCAAACATATGGCGATGTTGTTGATAATGACATTGAATATGCGTGGGCTGATCCGTCACGGGATTTTGCCAGCGGCTGGATTCCAGTGGATACAAGTTTTCGCGTGAATGCCAATGGATACGTGCACTCTGAGTTTGGTGACCTGCGCATTTCTCATGAATCAGTCGTGGTAGGTGAGGAGATTCAAGAAGTCAGCCTGGTCTTGCGTGCTCAATATCCAGATAGAATTACGGATGCCCGCATTCGCATCAATCCGGATTTACCAGAAGCCCAAGGTTATTTCGCTTGGCGACCATC
>JAHFIC010000023.1 GCA_023246555.1 Candidatus Magasanikiibacteriota bacterium | reverse complement strand
ACGCTCTCGCATTTCATCCACGGTCATTTTCTCAATTTCTGTTCCGCAGATGGGGCAATAGGGCTGGCCGATTCGCGCAAACAACACGCGAAGATAATCATAAATTTCCGTAATCGTGGCAACCGTCGAGCGAGGATTCGCGCTATGCGCTTTTTGATCGATGGAAATCGCGGGCGACAAGCCTTCAATTTCATCGACATCAGGCTTTTGCATACCACCCAAAAACTGCCGGGCATAGGCGGAAAGCGATTCAATATAGCGCCGCTGACCTTCAGCAAAAATCGTATCAAACGCAAGAGAGGACTTGCCTGATCCGGACAGTCCGGTAAAAACAATCATCTTGTTACGCGGAAGCTCAAGATTGATGTTTTTGAGGTTGTGTTCTCTTGCCCCTCTGATAATAATTTTTTCTTGCACAAGAAAAAAGAAAACTGCCCAAATTCGGGCTTTCCTTGGGGGATACAATACTGCCGCATTGACAAGCCGTCAAGGTGGCATTTATACTAAAGAGATTCATTTCTTAACCACGTTTTCGTATGAAACGCATTGTAATGCTTCTGGGGGGGATTTTGGTTTTAGGCGTTGGTTGTGCGCAAGCGCCGGAACCGCCAGCGATGATGGAGGAGAAAGCGGCATTCGATTTAGGTATGACAAAACCGCCAGCGATGATGGAGGAGAAAGACACCTCTGAACTCGTGCTCACAGCCGAAGCGCTTGGTAGCGGGAAAGTGAAATTTACATGGGAAGCGCCAACGGGTTTGACCGAGGCAAACCGCTTTATCCTCGTTGAAGGAACAGAGGAAAACCCCATTCATGACGGCAAACACAACTGGTTTCGACAGTATTATGCCAATCGTGCTGTTGTCTGGGCAGAGCGATCAGCAGGGAGCACGCATTACCGCCTCTGCCTCACAGAAAATAATGACATGGATACGTGTACAACGTACAGCAACGATGTCACCGTCAACGTTCAGTAGTTCAAAAACATCCGCCTCTAGGCGGATGTTTTTTTCACTCTTGCTTTTGCAAGTTCAAACACACCGAGTTGATACAATACCGTTTTCCCTGTTGACCGGGACCGTCGTCAAACACATGCCCCAAATGCGCACCGCAGGTTTTGCATTTCACTTCGGTGCGCGCCATGCCAAGAGAAGCATCCGGAACAAGCTCGACCTGTTCCATGGCTACTGGATCGGTAAAGCTGGGCCAGCCAGTCCCCGAGTCGAATTTCGCGTTTGAAGAAAACAGCTGTGTACCGCACGCGGCGCAGGCATACATGCCTGTCGCATGCTCATCCCAATATTTTCCGGTAAACGGCCGCTCGGTATCACCTTCGCGCATGACACGGTACTGCTCTGGCGTCAACTCTTTTTTCCATTCTTTATAAATTTTTCTTGTCGTGTCTGCCACAAAAAATATTATTTTTTCATTCGACGCCGTAAAAATTCATCACATAAGCCATTATAATAGGCTGGATGTTTTTTAATATCCACCTCTTCCGCGCCAAGGATTTTCTCTCTCAATTCGTCATCTGACAGATTCTTTGCATCATTCGCGCGTTCAGAAGCAATTTTTCTGTTGAACTGCGATTTTGTCAGGCGACGAATGAAAATTATCCTGTCACGCATTCCAGAATTTTCTTCATCCAGCAGTCCTCTAAAAGCATCAATACGCGGCTTTACACCTTGTAAGGGTATAATCTCCGCAATTTGCCCATGGTCAGCTTTTTCATCAGGTACCACTTCTCCTGTATTCTGTGGTTCCTGTGAGATTTCTACCGCGTCTCCTGTTTCATCTATCCCTCGTCTCTTCTTAAATACCTCAAATGGAATAACTTTCTCTGACATACTGTATTTAAAATAATGTAATCTCCATCTATGGCTCCAAAGATCGAGGCAATGGTTGCGTTACTTCAATCTGCCACCAACCTTTGACACGGGCGCCAATTTCGCGCAATTGCATTTTCCACACTGCAGTATACTCCCTGAGATCAGCCGAAATCCCCACTGTCTTCACCCCCAAAGTATTGCACATATACAGAATCCGAGGCAAATGGAACCGCTGTGATACGGCAACCGCCTCTCTAAAACCATACACCATGCTGGCTCGATAGCAACTCTCATACGTCCGATACCCATGGCCGTCGAGCAAAATATCTTCTGCCGCAACCCCTCGCGCAATCGCATAGTCGCGCATGGGGTGCACCTCGTCCACGATTCTCGCACCATCGTCGCCAGTCATAATGAGCTTCTCCACTTTCCCCGCTTTATACAATTCAATTCCCCGAATCACGCGATCTTCTTGGAGCTCGCTCATCGTTGCGCGATCTTTCATGCCGCCGCCAAACACGAGTGCAACTGAACTTGTTGACAATTGGGATGATTCCACTATATACCGCCCATAAGACAAAATTGTTCGGTTGGCAATAAATGCCAAAAGTCCCGCAACGCCCATTGCCATTATGGTAATCCATACGATTCTTTTTCGCATTACCATCATAAGCTCTTCTCGGCCGCGGAGGACTCATTTTTTAATGTTAATTGTCGTATTTCATCTCGCAAAATGGCCGCCAACTCGAATTCCAAATCTTTGGCCGCCTCGCGCATTTTCTGCTCCTTCTCTTTGATAATCTGCCACACAGGTCGTGCATCACCAATGAGATCAAGTGCCAACACACCTTTTGCTTTGCTTTCCTTTATTTTTTTCTTCCCCCCGGGCTTCGACGTGATTCCAAACTCTTCAAGCAAATTACGGATGCTTTTTTCAATCGTTTTCGGCGTAATGCCGTGCTGTGTATTATATGACAATTGAATCTCTCGACGGCGATTCGTTTCCCCAATCGCCCGCTCAATCGAACCGGTGATGTGATCGGCGTACAAGACAACTTGTCCATTCACATTGCGCGCGGCGCGCCCAATAGTCTGAATCAAGCTTGTCTCGCTCCGTAAAAATCCTTCTTTGTCCGCGTCAAGAATCGCGACGAGCGATACCTCGGGCAGATCAAGCCCTTCGCGCAGAAGGTTAACACCGACAATAACATCGATACCCCCGCGACGCAAATCAGTAATAATTTCAATGCGCTCCAGTGTCTGAATATCGCTATGGAGATATTTGACTTTAATTTTTTCCCGCTCTCCAGAGGGACCCCGCCCGCGGCGGTGGTTTGCTTCCAGATATTCGGTCAAATCCTCCGCCATTTTTTTCGTGAGCGTCGTCACGAGTACGCGCTCACCTGCGGCTATCCGCCCATCAATTCTCATCAGCAAATCTTCCACTTGGGATAAGCCATTTTCTATTTTCTTACCACTAATCGGCCGTACAATCACTTCCGGGTCCACGAGTCCGGTGGGCCGCACGATCTGTTCCACTACCTGCTCACTTTCATGAAGCTCGTACTCCGTTGGGGTAGCGGAAACATAGATGGTCTGATCTGTCCGCGCTTCAAATTCATCAAACGTGAGCGGACGATTATCTCGAGCCGATGGCAAGCGAAACCCATGCTGAACAAGGGTATCTTTTCTTGCTTTATCACCCATATACATTCCACGAATCTGTGGCACTGTCACATGCGATTCATCGATAACAGTTAAAAAATTTTTTGCTCCGTGATGAAAATAATCGATCAAGGTATACGGCGGCTCGCCCACGCCCCGACCATCGAAATGCCGTGAGTAATTTTCAATCCCATTGCAATATCCGATATTTTTGATCAATTCCAAATCATAATTCACCCGGCGCTTCAGTCGTTCAGATTCAAGCAGCTTGCCTGTTTTTTCAAATATCCGAAGCTGCTCCTGTAATTCTTCTTGAATTGTTTGAAACGCCCGCTTGCGCGCCGCCGGAGTCGCCACATAGTGTTTGGCGGGGAAAAACCAAACGTCTTCCTGTTCACGTATCACCTGTCGTCCCACAGGATCCACGCGCTCAATGGAATCAATACGGTTCGTGATTTCAAAACGATAGATATATTCTTCGTTCACTGGCATGATCTCTAATATCTCCCCCCGCAAACGAAAATGTCCTCGTGTCAAATCACTTGTCGTGCGCTCAAATTGCATTTCAATAAGGTGCTCCATAAGGCCACGGCGATCCAATGATTGTCCGCGTCGTAGATGAAGAACAATTTGTTCATATTCTTTTGGAGATCCTAGGCCATAGATGGCGGATACTGATGCGACAATAACAACATCCTTTCTCGAAATAAGCGCTTGGGTGCAGGCATGACGGAGTCGGTCGATTTCATCGTTAATCTGAGCTTCTTTTTCGATATAGGTATCGGTATTCGGCATGTACGCTTCCGGCTGATAATAATCATAATAACTCACAAAATACTCCACGGCATTGTCGGGAAAAAACTCTCGGAACTCATTGCAGAGCTGGGCTGCCAAAGTTTTATTATGCGCAATCACCAATGTCGGCAATTGTACTTTTTCAATAACGTTGGCCACCGTGAATGTTTTACCAGAACCGGTAACGCCGAGCAGTGTCTGTTTTTTCATGCCTTTTTTTAATCCCAAAACAAGGCCCTGAATGGCCTTGGGTTGATCGCCGGCAGGGCGATATGATGATTGTATTTTGAATTTCATATTTCCACCGTTTCTCCGTAATTCGGCACAAAGGTATCGATACCGTAGGTATCTCGAAGACGATGCGCCAATTCTGTCGCCGCGTGCGGCTCACCATGCACGCAATACACTTCTTTTGGTAATTTCTCTGCGTGACCGATCCACGAAAGAAGTTTTGCCTGATCCCCATGCGCGGAGAGCGCGCCAATAGCTTTTACCACACAATGCACCGGCACATCAATACCGAGCATCCGGACGTTTTTGGCTCCCTCATAAATACGACGCCCGGGCGTACCAACCGCTTGATATCCAACAATAATCAACGTGGAATTCGGATCCGACAAATAGCGGACAGCGTGGTGCTGAATGCGGCCGCCATTCATCATTCCCGCACCGGCAATAACCAGTTTCGGGCCGCGCACGTGATTGATATTTTTCGATTCTTCAACGGTGTAGGCTGTTCGAAGCTGTGGAAAACTTAAAAAATCATCGCCCGTCATGTAAATTTTGGCTGTTTCTCGGTCGTAATATTCAGGGTAGCGTTTGAAAATTTTTGTGGCATCAATCGCTAAAGGACTGTCTAAAAAAATCGGAATTGGCGGCAAGGTCTGATCGTGTTCCGAAAGTTCGTGGAGTTCAAACAAAAATTCCTGCGTCCGTTCAATGGAAAACGCCGGCACCATGATCGTGCCGCCGCGCCTAACTCCTTCGGCTATCAATGTTAAAATGATTTCCTTCCGTGCCGACTCATTTTCATGAATACGATCCCCATAGGTTGATTCAGTGATGAGCGCATCGATTCGCCCCAGCTGGTCGGTGTCTTTAAGAATGGGTGCGTTGACATTTCCGATATCTCCAGAAAATACGATGACTTTCCCTTCGGCCGACACTTCAATAAATGCCGCTCCAAAAATATGTCCGGCGTCTTTCCACACGGCGGATATCCCATGGTTGATTTCCACGCGTTCTCCATAGTTCACGCCCCGGCAAAGCCGTTTCGCCTCCGCAATATCCGCGGTACCGTAGAGTAGCGGTGACTGAAACTTACGGTGATTGTACGCCATAATTTCGTACGCATCAGCCCATACTAATGCCGCAAGCTCTTGTGTTCCTCGCGTCATAAACACCGTGCCAGCAAAACCATCATGCACCAATTTGGGAATTCTTCCGATATGATCAATATGCGCGTGAGTAACCAAAACTGCCGCAATCCGCTTCGGATCAAAGGGAAATGGGTCGCCGTTTCGCGCTTCATTGAAATCCGATCCTTGAAACATGCCGCAGTCAATGAGCACTGACGTTGTTTGTGTTTTCAAAAAATGACACGATCCTGTCACCTCATGCGCCGCGCCGAAAAAAGTCAGTTGCATATCATATACTTATTGTACCATACGTGTGGTATACTGAAACGTGGTATGCGCCGCACGACCCACACCGTGGAGATCAAAGAGCCGCCGATGCAGGAATTCAAAAAACGGGGCTCTTGTTTCAAGCGCACGTGCGTCGTGGGCTGTGGCTCCATTGTTCTTTTTATTCTTATTGTCATCGCAGGAGCGATCGCCGCGGGCAAACCACGGACAAAAGAACTTCGAAATCTTCCGGATCACTTTCCAAAATCGGTAACGCTCTATGATGCGAACAGTATCGACCGGATCACCATTCTCTCCGAACGCGACCGAGGCCGATGGCCAGGCACATTCATGAATCTTCTGCGCCGCCCGATCCCAGGTCAACGTGATACGGTGGAAATTCACTGGACAGATCTTCCAGCGCAACCGAATTTTATCCAAAAATATTACGAAACAGCTCTCCGCCGAGAAGGGTTCAACCTTATGATAGCGGCAGAAAAAAATTCCATACGCCAGTTCACATTTACCAAAGATGCTATTGAAGGGCGCATCGCCATCACTGATAATCCCGAACAAAGCGGAACAGACACCGTTGACATGAAGATCCTCATTCCAACGCCATAACCTCTGCTCTATGGGCTTTAAAACGATTACGCACAACAAACTCACCTGGGTAAATATCGATCAAATCGATGATGATGCTCGAAAGCACTTGGCAGAGCGCTACGCATTTCACCCGCTCGACTTGGAAGATGTAGAAGCAGATCAACACACCCCGAAGATCGATGCGTATAAAGAATATCTATTTATCGTCCTGCAATTCCCGCAATGGGATACTACCGACCGCGCGATTGTCGCGCAGGAAATCGATATGTTCATTGGGGATAATTTCCTTATCACCATTCAAAAAAACAAATCAAAAGAATTAAAAAACTTTTTCTACCGATGCATGAATAATGATTCATTGCGAAACGATTGGATGAGTCAAAATTCCGGATACCTCCTTTACGAGCTTGTAGAGTCCCTCTTCCATAGTACCCGGCCTATTTTAAATAATCTCGGAAAAAATATTTCTAACTTGGAACAAAAAATTTTCTCAGGAAATCAGCAATCGGGAGCAATTCTTGAACTAGGCATGCATCGACGGAATGTGCTCACGTTCCGTCGCATTCTTGATCCTGAACGACAAATTATTTCATCGCTCTACAATTACCAAAAACCATTTTTAGGGCCAGAACTCCACATTTACTTCGAAGATATCACCGACTACCTAAACAATCTTTGGTCAATCGTCAATACCTATAAGGATACCATTGATGGCATCCACGTAACAGTTGAATCTCTCCTAAAACGTCGGGCAAACAAAATTATCACGGTTCTTACCGTTATTCAAACTGTTTTCACGCCACCCGCACTCTACGCGGCCATTTATGGGATGAATGTAAATCTACCCTATGCACAGCATCCGTCTGTTATCTGGTGGTCAATGGGAATCATCACCGTCTTCTCCATCATCCTCATGATTATTCTGCAGCGTCGGCGATGGTTATAAGTCCATTGATTGTTCCGTGTGATTCAGAAACTCTTCGGTGTCCAATCCAAAAGCGTCACCGGAGCGGCGATGCTTCTTGGGAGCATGTCGCTCCTCTCGCGCGTGGTTGGACTTTTTCGTGATCGCTTATTTGCCCATGAATTCGGGGCTGGCCAAATCCTTGACGCGTACTATGCCGCCTTCCGCATTCCTGATCTTGTGTACAACATTCTTGTCATGGGGGCACTTTCCGCCGGGTTCATTCCCATCTTTCTTTCGCTCTGGGAAGAAAACAAAGAGCAGGCCTGGCGCACCGTGAATACCCTCCTCAACCTCTTTGGCATTGTCCTTTCCACAGTATCGCTTCTCCTCGGCATTCTCGCTCCGTACATTCTCCCGCACCTTGTCCCGGGGTTTGATCCGCAGGAACTTGCGGAGACGATTATGCTCACGCGAATCATGCTCTTCTCCCCGATTCTTCTTGGACTTTCCGGCATTGTGTCATCCGTCCTCCAGTCGTTCAAATTATTCATTATCTATTCGCTTGCGCCGATCATCTATAATATCGGCATTATTGTCGGAGTCGTTTTTTTCGTCCCCATTCTTGGCCCGAATGGCTTGGCCTACGGCGTCATTCTTGGATGCGCGCTTCACCTTATCATCCAGCTTCCGTCACTTCGAGCAAGCGGTTTTCGGTACCATTTTCTTTTCCGCCCCGACAAAGCGATTCGGGATATCGCCATTCGAATGATTCCACGGATACTTTCTCTTGCGGCGTATCAAGTGAACTTTATTATCGCGACCGTGCTGGCATCCGGCCTTACCGCCGGGAGCATCGCCATATTCAATTTTGCCAACAACCTTCAATCCGTGCCCTTGGGCATGATTGGAATTTCGTTTGCTATGGCCGCCTTTCCGGTGCTTTCATCGCTTGCTGCTCAAAAAAATATCGACGGATTCAAAGAACAACTCTCGCACACCGTACGCGTCATACTGTTCTTTATCGTGCCGATGACAATCGTATTCCTGCTACTTCGCGCGCAGATTGTCCGCGTAATCTTGGGGAGCGGCAACTTTGATTGGCGCGCAACGATCATGACGGCAAACACGCTGGCGTTTTTTTGCCTTTCACTCTTTGCGCAATGCCTCGTGTTGGTATTTGTCCGGGCATTTTTCGCGCTCCACGACACCTGGACGCCGCTCCTTGTCAGCATTGTCCAGATGTTTGCGAATGTTATCTTGAGTTTTATTCTCCTCCCCATCTTTGACATCCCGGGACTGGCCATGGCATTTTCCATTGCGACGGTTATTCAACTTGCACTTCTCTGGTTGTTGCTCCGCAAAAAAATCGGCACCCTCCACGAGCTTCGCGCACTTATAGCACTCTCAAAGATTTCTGTGTCCGCGCTTCTTATGGCAATCACGGTGCAGGCGCTGAAGACCCCGCTTGCGGCAATAGTAGACATGACGCGATTTTGGGGGATTGCGACGCAAGGAGCGGTTGCGGGGATCGCGGGATTTATTGTTTACGGAACTTTCTGTCGCATATTGAAACTTCAAGAAATGCTTCACCTTCAAGCCAGTTTGAAAAGACGCTGGTTGCGGATGGATGAAATAACGCCCAACGCCCCGGACCTTGAAACCGGCGGATAAAAAAATACACTCCAGCGAATCTCCCCTTCTTGCCTCCCTAAGGAAAAGCGGGTACACTCTACACCATGGACAACATTCGCAACTTCTGCATTATCGCCCACATTGACCATGGCAAATCGACCCTAGCGGATCGATTTTTAGAAATCACGGGCACGGTGGAAAAAAGAAAAATGCGCGACCAGCTCCTCGACCAAATGGAACTTGAACAGGAACGTGGCATAACCATAAAACTCCAGCCGGTGCGAATGAAGTGGCAACCAGCTGTCGGCTATCAGCTACCAGCAGACGGCCGAAAGCCGAAAGCCGAAAGCTATACGCTCAATCTCATTGACACTCCCGGCCACGTGGATTTCACCTACGAAGTGTCCCGCTCGCTCGCCGCTGTCGAAGGGGCGATTCTCCTCGTGGACGTATCCCAGGGCGTGCAGGCGCAGACGATCGCAAATCTCTACCTTGCCGTTGACCAAAACCTCGCGATTATTCCCGTCTTGAACAAAATCGACCTTCCCGGCGCAGATATCGAGAAATCAAAAGCAGAAATCATCCACCTCCTCGGTTGTGATGACAAAGATATTCTTATGTGCTCGGGGAAAACCGGCCAAGGTGTCGCGGAACTCTTGGACACCGTGATCGCGCGCGTTCCCGCGCCAAAAGACGGCACGACTAGCGCACGAGCGCTTATTTTCGATTCGTTCTACGACGACTACCGCGGCGTCGTGGCATCGGTCCGCATGAAAGACGGCTCGCTCAAAAAAGGAGACAAAATTCTATTTATGAAAACGCGGGCGGAAGCTGAAGTGCTCGACATCGGTCATTACTCCCCTACTCTGGTATCAGACGGAATACTCGACAACGGACAAATCGGTTTTGTGGTGACCGGTTTGAAACAGCTTGGCGACGTGCGCGTCGGCGACACGATAACGCTCGCGAAAGCCCCTGCCACCGAAGCGCTCCCGGGCTACAAAGAGGTGAAGCCCATGGTCTTTGCCGGCATTTTCCCAAAAGAAGGCGACGCGTACGCGGAACTGCGCGATGGAATGGACAAACTCAAACTCTCGGATTCCGCGCTCTCGTACGAGCCGGAACATTCACAAGCGCTCGGCTTCGGTTTTCGCTGTGGATTCCTCGGTATGCTCCACCTTGATATTTTTCAAGAGCGATTAAAACGCGAATTTGACGTCGAAGTTATTGCCACTGTCCCCTCGGTCGCCTACCACGTGAAACAAACGGACGGAAAAGAGCTCACGGTGAAAAGCCCGCAAAATTTGCCCGATGTACAAAGGATTGCAGAGGTTGAAGAGCCGTGGATGCTCGTGGATATCATCACGCCAGAGGAATTCATTGGTAATATCATGGGACTCGTCGCCGAACGAAAGGGCCGATATGTCACGACCGAATATTTGAGCATGGGGACGGGAAAACGCGCGCTCCTTCATTACGAAATGCCGCTCGCATCGCTCATCACGGATTTTTATGATAAATTAAAGACGGTCTCAAGCGGCTACGCCTCGCTGAATTACGATTTCAAACGCTACGAACCGACCGATGTCGTGAAACTGGACATCCTGATTGCCGATGAAGCAGTCGAAGCGCTCTCGACGCTCGTCTGGCGCGATGATGCCTATGCGGTCGGCAAAAAAATCGTAGACTCCCTTAAAGACACCCTGCCGAAACAACAGTTCGTGTTGAAAATCCAGGCCGCGATCGGCGGCAAAATCATCGCCGCGGAGCGGCTCTCGGCGCTACGCAAGGATGTTTTGGCCAAAATGTCTGGTGGCGATGTGACCCGTAAACGCAAGCTCCTCGAGCGGCAGAAGAAAGGAAAAAAAGAGATGCTGTCAAAAGGCAAAGGGACGGTCGATATTCCGACCGAGGCGTATTTGGCGGTGCTAAAACGGTGAGAATTATGAAAAAACTCTGGCGCTTGTCCCCCGACGCCCCGCAAACATTCTACGACACACATCCCGAGCTCCTGCCAATCGTGGCGCGACTTTTGTATCACCGCGGACTCGTGACGCAAGAAAAGATTGATGAATTCTTGAGTCCCGATTATTCCGAAGACATTCACGATCCGTTTCTGTTTCGTGACATGGCGAAAGCGGTCGAAAGAATTTTTTTGGCGGTGGAGCGCCAGGAAAAAATCACAATTCATGGAGACTATGACGCCGATGGCGTATCAGCATCTGTGATCCTGGCTTCTGTATTCAAAACGCTTGGCCTAAATTTTGACGTTTTTCTTCCTCATCGAGAAACCGATGGCTACGGCTTGAACCTTCGGACAGTAGATATGCTGGGAAGCCAGGGGACAAAACTTATCATCACCTGCGACTGCGGCATCTCGAACTCCAATGAAATCGCGCGCGCCAATGTGCTCGGGATGGATGTGATCGTGACCGACCACCATTCGATTCCGGCTGAACTCCCGCATGCCTTTGCGATTATTCATCCCAAAGTCGAAGGTGAGACATACCCGGATCAGACGCTCGCCGGCGGCGGCGTGGCTTTCAAACTCGCGCAAGGCATATTAAAAAGACATAAAGAAACGAATGAAAAACTGCCAAACGGCGATCGGCATGAAGCGTTTGAAAAGTGGCTCCTTGACATGGTGGCAATCGCCTCAGTCGCCGACATGGTGCCTCTCCTTGGCGAATCCCGAACACTCACCAAGTACGGCTTGATCGTGCTCAACAAAACCAAACGCATCGGCCTCCAAAAACTCCTCCTTGAGGCTCGACTTTTGAATGAAGACGGTACCAACCGGCGCGAGCTCTCGGCCGATACGATCGGTTTCCAAATCGCGCCGCGCATCAACGCCGCGGGCCGCATGAACCATGCCAATGTCGCCTACAACCTTCTCATGACCGACGACGCACTTGAGGCGACGAATCTCGCGTTTGAACTGAATCAAAACAATCAAGAACGTCAGAAAGCGACCGACGAAATTGTCGCCGAAGCGACCGAACAAATCGAAACCGAAAGATTAGATCAACCCGTTCTTTTTGCCTTTGGGCCGTGGCCGCTTGGCATTGTCGGACTCATCGCGAGCCGCATCAAAGACAAGTTTCAAAAACCAACCATCATCATGTGCCAAAACGGTGGCGTCTCTGGCTCCGGCCGAAGCATCCCGGGATTTGACATGATTGCGGCGTTACAGGAAATGCCCGAGTATTTTGCCAAATTCGGCGGACACCCCATGGCGTGTGGGTTTGCGCTCAAAGATCCATCACAATTAAACGATATGAAGAAAACCTTGCGTCAAAAATTTTTAGAAAAAACGGCGGGGCTTGATCTGACGCCGACGCTACAGATTGACGCGGAAATCGCGCTTGAAGACGTAAATTGGGATCTCTACGACGTTCTTGATAAATTCAAACCCTTTGGTCAGCAGAATGAAAGACCGACCTATGTGGCCTATGGCCTCACCGTCACGGGACTTGAACCAGTTGGCGCCGATGGGAAGCACCTGCGCATCATGGTCAAACACAAAACACCAAAAATAAAAAAAACGATTGGCTGGAATTTGTGCAAAGACGGCGATGGTTGCGTGAATTGGGGAAAAGCGCTGCACAATGGCGACAAAATCGATATGGTATTTGAAATTGACGTGAACGAATGGAACGGCAATAGGGAATTGCAATTGAAAATCATTGATCTACACAAATCGGTATGAAACTCACCATACAGACCGACGGCGGCGCGCGCGGAAATCCGGGGCCGGCGGCAACGGGAATTGTCATTAAAAATGACGCCGGAAAAATACTTGCGGCCTATGGCGAGTACTTGGGAAAACAAACGAATAATTATGCCGAGTACTCAGCTGTGATTTCAGGGCTCAAAAAGGCAAAGGTGCTGGGTGCGGATGAAGTCGCAGTCATCGCCGATTCAATGCTGATTGTCGAACAATTGAATGGCCGCTGGAAAGTGAAGGAACCGACCCTGCAGAAACTTTTTATCCAAGCATGGAATCTCCTTCAATCTTTTCACACCTACCACATCAAACATACATTCCGACACCACAACAAAGAGGCCGACGCGGAAGTAAACAAAATTCTCGATGCGCATGTTTACTAAAAATGTGATATACTCACAATGGATTTGTTCCTTATTCAAAAATATGTTGTTTCAAATGAAAAAAAATATTTTTATTTTTCTCTTTGTTACCATTGTCGCAACCTTTGGTCTGGTTTATATTTCTTCTGCTGTATTCAACCGTTACCGTTACCTTTTTGGCTCTTTTTCACCAACAATCACCGGCCACTGGGCCGTTTTTTTGATGCTCATTTCGAGTGAACATTTGCCGTTCAAATGTTTGAACTTTGGTCCGCAATCG
>JAHFIC010000022.1 GCA_023246555.1 Candidatus Magasanikiibacteriota bacterium | reverse complement strand
AAAGGAAAAATCAAACCAAGAATCGCAAACATGGCAATCAAAAGATTGGCCACAAAATAAAACCGTGGATTGACGGATTTGATTTGTTTCATGAGACTGACAAGCTAATCTCGGGGTCTCATCTTGCGTGAGTATAGCATAATATTCATCGGCGAAGTAGATGGTTTTAAAAAATCCACAAAAAACCGAGTGTCAAATCGCTTCGAATGCCACGCCCGGCCGGAATCATAGTTCACCATAAAAACGCCTGTGCGATTTGATAAATAATAAACGGCACCTTGACTTTATTGAACGATATGATATAAAAACTTGACAACTCAAGCGAGGAAAAGAAAGAGGGACGACGAAATGAAAAAGATCTTGATGGTGGGTGGACTCACGCAGACATACACCGATCTCCAAGCTTTTTTCGGATCGCGAGGAGCGCGGATTTTCCAGGCACGCAACTTGGAGCGCGCTGACCAACTCTTCGGGCGGCATCCCGACATTGCCTGTCTCATCTGCTTCGTGTCAGATGATGAGTTCGATCCGAGGATATTGGATTGGATGAAACGACACGCAGTGCGACCTGTGGTAAAGCAGCTGATACTCGTAAATCCTAGCGGGCAAGAACGGACGATGCTCGAAGCTGCCGGAGTAACGGTTGACTATACTTCTCCTGAAATTCTTGAGCGAATCCTCAGGCAACTCGATCTCAGGTAGAGCTGCCTCCGATGCACAAAACTCGTGAGCCGACCCACAAAAGCCAGCAGAGATCGTCAATCTGTCTGGCTTATTTCTTTAAATCTTTCACATGCGCATCCCCCATCGAAAATCGACAAAATTCAGCGAGGAAACATTTGATCCGATGATAACACAGAAAAAATTCCTCGCGCTTGGAAAAGAGCTAGACGGATTGAAAAAAAACAAATCACGGCCGCTACCGAAGTCGCACGACTCGCTGAATTGGGAGATTTTTCCGAAAACGCGGAGTATCAGCTTGCCAAAGGCCGCCTGCGCGGCCTGAATACTGCCATACTGAAAATCCAAAATCAATTGGATCGATCCTTGGTTATTCCAAAACCAAAAGACAATGAGACGATCCAGGTTGGCCACACGATCACGCTTGAATCAGAGAACAAGGAAAAAATCTACCAAATTCTTGGTTCAAGCGAGACGAATCCAGCGCTTGGAATCATTTCTTATACTTCCCCGATGGGAGGAGCGCTTCTCGGACTAAAAGTCGGCGATACCATGAAAATAACTATCGGCAACAACCATATTGTTTACACCGTACGAGCGATCACTCTTAATGCTTCTGTATAAGGCGAACCAACGAGTATTCTAGCCCCCATCTTCAGGCACAAATCCATCTTTGATGAACTCGACGGGAGTGATTGGCTCTAACAGGCAAACACCCTCATCTTCAAAAAATGAGTTCGTATCTAGTTTTGTGGCTCGGAATATTTGAAAGAATCCGAACGGAATTTGCTCAAAATTAGTCGGGCGGGCGGTATGTAAAATCAATAAATTTTATTCCCCACTTTGAAACGCTCCATTGCTCCTTTGAAAACTTCGAATTACAAAGCTCCAACCGAAATTGATGAGATAATCGCCTGACAACGGCTTTCAGTTGTCAAGCTAGTCAAATACAGCAACACCAGTCTCTACCCGTTCAGCTTCCGGCGACAAGTGAATAATCTGTTCCAATCGTTGCTTCAGTTCAGTGAGTGTCAGCTTATGACTCTTTTTATTGTCACACAACTTTAGGAGCTGTTTTCTGATCCCCGGTTCGGTGATAAAGCCGTTGCGAACGGTCTTGACTCCATGATCCCGCGCCACTTTATTCCACTTAATTCCACCCCAATTATTGCAGAGCATACTGCGAATCGTTTCCAAAAATTGGAATACCATGTCAGCGCTCGTCGCTGTCATTTCATCCGGCGGTGTATAACCTCGGTGGCTGATTTTTTTCTGCTTGACACCGCGCTTGACGAGTCCGTCAAAATCAAACAGCATACCGGCCTGGGTTTGATTGTTCTCCGCGATATTTTTCGGAGAAATATCCTCTAAAACCAAGCCGAGCTTTTCCAAATGGATTGCCCCGTCAATCGCGTCCAGGATAAGGAGCAGCATCTCATGGCTTTGCTTTACTCGCTCGATCGTCGACTGTTCTTCCAAAAGTTCATCGGCCAATTCACTGAGTGTGGTCAGTGAATATTTTTTTACCAAACATCGGCCGGTTTTCGGATCGAACCATTCAATTTCAGCTACATTTGGGTGCGTGGTGGACGACATAAGCACCGGAACGGCTTCAGCCAAATGTTTAAGACGCTCACTTGAATCATCAGTTTCGGAAAAAAGCGTCTCCGATGTTTTATAAACTTGAACGGATCCGCTACCCTTGTTCTGCACTGCCGCAGCCGTGACGATCCGATTGTGGGAGCCTCTGGCATGCAGTATATCCGTCACCGTATACAAATCTTCTGGACTAAAATATTTTTTCAGTTCCTCATCAAATCCCCGTCGCTCCAATTCGTCAGCGACGGCCTTTTGGATCTGGCTGATTGCACCCATCAGATCGCTATCCTGTTTATCAAGATCGAATTTTTCATGTGGTTCAATGGAAAAAAAATCCTGTAGAATTTTTCCAGCGTCCAGCTCATGCATGAGAACAAACAAAAGACGGTGCGAACGATCCGTTTCTGTCTCCTTTTCCTGCGCCGCCCGCCGCAATGATTCGATAGTGTGCTCGGCATATTCTTGAATCAGACTATGCGGAACCGAATCAGCCGAAACAATGGCCTTTTCCAGATGTCGGACCTCCTGCGCATGGGGAATGGTGTGTATACGGGCTTCTCTCATACTAAACTCATGTGCCTATCTCTCAATGTTCAACCGCCTTTTAACCACCTGACCAAACGCTTAAGACGCCCGGGCGGTTTGGCTGGCGGTTCTTCAAGCAGCGACTTGAGCCAATCAATGCGGTATTTCATCAATTTTGCCTCATGTTCCAAAGAAGGCGGCCCCCCTTCAGTGCCAAAATGATGATGGCGGCCAATGTATTTCTGATACCGCGCGTATTTTTTTGGATCATCGAACAAATCCAGCACAGCCTGGGCTTCATTGGGTAAGCCTCTGGTAAGCGCGTTAAGAGCTGATTTTCTTGTAACGGATCTTATATTTCCACTCTCCAATCTGTATATAATATCAGTAATAACTTCAAATTCCTCACGTAAACTTTCTATCCGCGCTGTGATCAAATCTCTGTTCTCTGGCTGGCGGAGCGCCTGCTCGATCAAGTCCATGGCCCTTTTCGCTCGCCTCACTTTTGGTAGCGTATCTTTTTTAAGATCTTTTTTCGCGCGATCCCTATTACCAGAGCCAATATTTGGATCTGCGATGTATGCCTCTGCACCTTTTCGGTCTTTCTCCAATTTATTAAAGCGTAGAACAGTCTCGAATCCTTCATCCTCCATTGGAATTGGAGGCGCCTCTAGCTTGTCTTCTGGTGCGACAGGCCCTGTCTGATTCGCCCCAACGGCGGCGACTGCTGCTCGCGCCTGTTCGAGCTGTGGTGGCGTGCTTTCTACAGGCTCGACGCGGCCGGTTTCTTTTTTAGTCTGCTCCATCTTAGACGATAATTCCCTAGCCACAGGAAGCTCTAAATCTGTGACCAAAGCGTGGTAGTCTAGCTCATTTCCATTTCCATTTTCCTGGGACACAGAATTCGTTAGATGAAAAGCTAAAAATGGTGTCAAGCCCTACGCTCAGGGACATGGATTCGAACCATGATACACAGCTTCAAAGGCTGTTGTCCTACCATTAGACGATCCCTGAATATTACACTCGCAAATACCGTCGCATGGCAAGCAGACTAGTCAATGCCGTAAGGGTAAATACCGCAAAAAATTGCAACGGAACGAGGGTGAGTATATGCGAGGTAAAGTACCCTGTCAAGAATGATGGCGTACCGAAAACAATGGCTATATATGGATCAAGAAACCGCATTGCCCCAAAGACAAATACCATCGTGAGTAGGATAGCAACCAAGCTGAAAAATGTGGCTTCTACAATGTATGGCCCGCGAATAAACCAATTGGTTGCGCCAACAAGCTTTTTGATTGAAATTTCTATGCGTTGTGTATAAATGCCGACTTTGATGGTATTAAAGATAATAAGAAATGCGATAATCGCAAACAATGCGGAAAGACCAAAGCTCAACTGTTCAACACGGGTGGTAATCGCGTTAATACGGCTAATCGCTTTTTCCGTATCCGTAAACGTCTTCGCTTCAATGCTATCCTCATACTCAGGAACATTGAGCGACGTGATGATTTTTTGATAATCGCTAGGGTCTCGCGCTTTAATAATCAATGTGGGACCAAGTGGATTGCTTCCCAATTCATCGATTGACGAAAGAATGTCACTCGACCCCTCGTGTTGACGTTTGAATGCATCAAGGACTTCCTCACGGGTAAGGTACGTAACACTCGTAACTTCTGGAAATGAATTCACGTGTGACTTCACATCCTCAATTTGACTCTCCGTGACATCATGATCAAAAAAAATAGACAAATCAATCTGCTCCTTGATCGAGGAAACGGCTTGCGCGGTCAGCACACGAACTACCACCACGGCATTCACCGATAGGAGCATGAGCATAAGAATCAGCACAGTCATAAATGACAAGCTGAAATTTCGCGCCATGTCCTGAAACGCAAACTTGATCACGCGCAAAAACGAAAGCATAGTATTAACTATAATCGATATTTTCCGATCGCTTCATCGGCGATAACTTTGCCTTCATGAAGCGTAATGACGCGGCGTTTCAAAAGGTTCACGACATCGCGATTGTGGGTAACCAGAACAACCGTTGTTCCAAATTCATTAATTTTTTTCAAAATTTCAATGATTTCAAGCGTATTGATGGAATCCAGATTCCCTGTCGGTTCATCGGCAACAAGAATTTTTGGACGATGAACAAGTGAACGGGCAATCACAACGCGCTGTTGTTCGCCACCTGATATTTGATATGGATACCGGTGCATTTTATGGCCCAAGCCCACAATATCAAGCACACGCGGCACCACTTCGCGTATGCGGTGTGATGGCTCGCCCGCGACTTGGAGCGCAAACGCCACATTTTCATTGATGGTTTTCTTCGGTAGAAGCTTAAAATCTTGAAAAATAACACCAATTTGTCTACGTAGATGCGGAATGTCGTCGTAAGAAATCCGCGTGATATCCCATCCACCGATATCAATTTTACCCTTCGACGGCCGTTCTTCGGCAATGAGCAGCTTCACCAGTGTTGTTTTTCCACTCCCGCTTTGTCCAACAATCGAGACAAACTCGCCAGAACCGATATGGAGGTGAATATCATGAAGCGCGATGCTATCTTTCGTGTATTGCTTGGTAACGCCTGTCAGGGTGATCATAGTGACATAAAACATTTTCAGTATACCACAAAAGAAACTGCCCATGAAAGGAGCAGATTCCCTATTTTTATTGAGCCGCCTCGGGGGATCTCACGTCGTCGCTTTCGCTCCTCTCACAAAAGGGCTTCCGCCCTCTCGTGAACTCTCCCCAACAACAGTGGGAACCTCCCGGTTCCCAAACCCTCCCCGGTTCGATTCCCTATTTTTATTGAGCCGCCTCGGGGGATCGAACCCCGGACCTACACGTTACGAATGTGTCGCTCTACCGACTGAGCTAAGGCGGCTTAGATGAGAGTTATTCTATCTCCGAATGAGGGATGATGTCAATCGTCGGTACTTCATAATATGAAACACCAAAAAACACGAACCAGCAAAAAACGCACTACAATGCGTTGAGAAAAGAGTTCATGGGTCGGGTTGATAGCTGAACACATTTGGAGCGAGTGAAGGGAATCGAACCCTCGTCTCCTGCTTGGGAAGCAGATATACTACCATTGTACTACACTCGCAATACCCCAGAGATACGTGAAACTGTCTGGGGATCCTTGATCCTATTTTGTCTCTGCGGCATCTGCTGGAGCCATTTCAACAGTTTGTGCGCCACTCAAATCCTGTTGGATGAATGGATTGTGAAGATTTGGGATAAAAATTTCGACATTTGCTGTTTTCAGCCGGTCTCCCATAAAGGCAAAATAATTGCGGCCTGTACGTTTTCCTTCAACCTGGATTATATGATAACCAAAGTTAGTCTTCACCAGTTCAGGAAGAAGCGTCCCCGGCTCTGCGGAAAAGACCGCCGTCTCAAATTCCGGCACCATCCGACCCTTGCCAAACCAGCCTAAATCTCCGCCTTTATCCTTTGTCCCGTCGGAACCAAATTCTTTTGCCAGAGCGGCAAAGTCTTCACCAGCGCGTATCCGATCAAGAACTTTTTGCGCCGCTTTTTTCACTATTGTCTCATCTTCTGTGGTATCGCTGAAAGGAAATAAAATGTGCCGCGCTCTCGCCTGCTCTTCTTCATATTCCTTTCCTTCTTCTTTTGTTGAAACAGAAAACGCTTCCACCAATTTTTCTTCGAGCACGACGGGTCGGACAACTTTTTCGACGTAGGTATCAAATGCCAATCCATACAATTCCTGCATTTTTGTCTCGGCATTTTCTTTGGTACCAAAAGGAGCAATAATTCTTGCCAGATACGGCGATGATTCCACCTCATCTTGTGATGCGCTCACACCATACTTCTTCGCATAATCCATAATGAGCGCGTTCACCGCGAGTCGAGAAAGCACCTGGTCTGAAATCTCTTCCTCGGTCAATGGCGACTGACCTAATTGGCTTTGTTGTTTATCGAATGTTGTGAGAAGCGTACGATCTTCGATATAATCCGCGTACGGAATGGAAAGGCCGTTGATCTTTGCGACAGAAATACCCAGAACACGCGCGAACTCGACAACTGCCGGATTCGTGGAAAGGGTTCTTGTCGCTCGAAAACTAAAAAATGCCCCAATAAAGGCCGCAATCGCGAGAACAGTAAGCCCGCCGTAGGCAAATACTCGTACTGGAGATGGCCGCGGTGTCGAAGGGGCTGGCGACTCATGGGATGTTTGTGTCACGTTGTGTTCCTCGCTCATACGAAGGATATAAAAAATAGTACCACCATTGTATCGGATTTCCACTGCGCTGTCCAGCAACTGATGATGCTCCTACAGCATCTGTCACATGGCGCTCGGCAGGCGTGTCAACAACCGCCACATGTTCTCCTGGTTTTTTCATATTCAATTCTACCCGCGCTTTCTCTTCTGCAAATACTGGACTCGTGACATACGACAGCATATCAACAGATTCCAGTTTTTTTTGCGTCAGTGATTCGATCTCTTGCTGTAGGGTGTCAATTTCTTTTCTCAACTGATACTGTTGATAATACGCTCGTGCAACACCAACACCAATCCCGATAGTCATGATGAGGACACCAAAGAAAAAAATACGGGATGCGAAAAACCTTCGAAACCATTGTGTATCTGTTGACTGCTTCATACGTTATGCGTCTCTCAGCCTCCGTTCAAGCGCTCCTTCGATATCCCGCAATTCTTCCTCATCCGCTTCATTTTCAACCCAGCGAACAATACGACTGGCTGTAATAAAATTTTTTGCCCCACGTATATACTCCTCTCGAAGAATATTGATATGCTGTTGGACTCTCCGCGGATGCTTTACCGAATCAATAATCACTAAAATCTTGCCCCGGCCACTCTGAATCTCCACCTGACCATACCGAAAGATAGTGCCAAAAAAACCAAGGATATGCCCAGAGACGTCTTCGATCTGATCATAGGGGATTTCTGAAATCACGCGTTGATAAAGCCCGCGACGGTCGATATCGATTACCCGTTGTGTGGTAAGATAACAGACGTTTCCATAATGGGCAAAAAGAATACGCAGAAAAAAGAATACGCCAGTCCCAGAGAGCAGGACAAAAATCGCCTGCCCCCACCACCCGTGGCGAAAGAGCCAAAACATGAAAAAAAATCCGACACTGAACGACGCGACAACGGCAAAAAATTGCGGCAGATGCGTGAGAGTATACCGCCGCACCACGCGGACGAGCCGTTCATTTCTTTTGAGCGTCAATTCTTTCACACGTATATCTTCAATAGTGCATCGCGTGCCACACGGCGATCATCCCATGGCACCATACGCCCTTTGACCACCATCCCCTGCTCGCTTCCTTTGCCGGTAATGAGAACGACATCTCCAGGCATCGCCATGCTCACTGCTGTTTCTATTGCTTTCCGCCGGTCGGGAATAACCACCGGGTTTGTAACGACGCTTGCCACATCTCGGATGATCTCCATTGGGTCGTCGTCATACGGGTCTTCATCGGTAACGATACAGATCGTTGCGTGATCGCTGACAAATTTTCCGATGGTGAATCGCCTGCTTCTATCTCGTCCACCGCCAGTGGAACCGAACACGTGAATAATACGTTTGGGCAAAAGTCGCTCGACCTCTTCATAAAGCACGTTCATGGCTACCGGCTCAAACGCATAGTCAACAATCATGGTAAATCCATGCCGCTTCGCTTCTTCAATATATTCGATTCTTCCCGGCACGCCGGAAATCGATGCCAGTGTATTTTTTATGACATCATCAGCAATCCCAAACGTCTTGGCAATGCTGAACACGCAGGCGTCGTTTCTTTTTGGAAAATCTTTTGGCTGAAAACGGATTTTTTTATCAAAAGGAAATGATAAAAACTCATCTGCGTGTTCACTCTCTCCGTTCACGATCGCTATTTTCTCTATCCGACTGTCTTGAAGCGCTTTTCGCCGTCGTGCCGCGACATACTGAAAAATCCCCAGCTTCGCGGCCTTGTAGTTTTCAAAACCCCCATGTGCCTCGATATGCTCCGGATAAAGATTCGTAAGCACAATCGTATCGTACTCGATGAACCGGTGGCGATGCTGAAGATACCCTTCTGATGTTGTTTCAATAATCGCAATCTCGCACCCGGCACGAACCATCTGGCGCAGATATTTCTGAATTTGCGTTCGACCAAGCATCGTCATTTTTTTATCGTTGAGCTTGCACCCGCCGGCAACGCAAAATTCGATCGTCGACAATGTGCCCACGGTGTGCCCCGCGGCCTCAAGCACTCGGCAGAGCAGATATACCGTGCTTGATTTGCCACTGGTTCCCGTCACGCCGACGACGAGGAGCCTTCGAGAAGGGTGGCGATAACGAACAGCGCCCCACCACGCAAAAAAGAAATGCAGTGAGTTCCGAAACCGCTTACATATTCCGGATGCTCGTTTCATATACAATATCTTCTAATTTGTGCGCCGCTTGCTTCGCTTGATCAAATTTGGTGCGCAGATAGCTTGTCAAATTGAATTCAATAAGCTCGCCGATAATTTCTGCTGCGGTGTCCGCGCAATGCTTGACGAGCGTCATGTCTTTTTTTGTCGCGGCGCGAATCGCCAAACGATACAGCTCTCCCGGCACATCGCAGAGCCCTGCTAGGTAAATATCCCCTTCCGTAGGAATTTTTACCTCACCAATTTTCCCAGTTGTGACAAATCGGAAAAACACTGCCGCCTCGACGTATTCTTCCTGCGCCGCGCGATAAGCGCCTTCGTCGGCAATCCGCGGATCCTTTTTGCACCGCTGTCGAAGCTCTGCCAGAAGCGCTTCTGTTTCTTGTAATTTCCCTTTGGCTTCGCTGGTATTCTCGCGATGGAGCGCAAAAATCGCTCGTTTCGCGTGATGGAGCGCGTCGTCAGACATTTTTATTACATCACGACGAACTAAAGCGTAGGCATGCAAATCGCTTCGCAATTTTTGCAGGTATTTTTTTGGTATCGTAGACATATTTTTAGAATATCATAAAAAAAAGAAACCATCCATCGCTCGCTTCTCCATGCGAATGCGGTGGATGGAAAGGAAGGAAAGAATTTTCGACCCAGAACTACACGCGGATGAGCTGGGCCTGATCGAGGTCGACGAAGGTATAGGTCACCTTCCCCGTTTTTTCCATAGACTGCTCCACGATCATTCGCACCAAAGCGACACTGCCCGGGCGCATCTGGAATGGAGCATAAGTTGCCGGAGGCAAGGTTGATGACTCCTTGAAACCGAGCGTGTAGGCGAAGCCCAAGGTGAGCTCGATCTCGCTCGCCTGCGCACAGACCGCAAAGCCGGATCTTTGAGGGGCAACCTCCTCGACCGCATGGATGATCTCATCCATGTACCAGCGTGCCAGCAACAATTCTGCCTCGCCGCGCGAAGAAGATGGCTCTCCGCGAGGGAAAAGAAACACCGGCTGGACGACCCACGCTCGCGTCCGCACGCGGATTAATGCTTCCTCTGCTTCCCGCCTCTCCGGAGCACAAAAAATGAGATGATGCTTCGGCAGATCCATCACCGCAGCGTCCATACGCCTTTTGAGCTCGCCTGCAAGCTCCAGCTCTGCCTTCTCTCCGCGATCCGTGCCGGTCGCGAAAAATAGCACCCACATGATCTGTCTGTGGGTCGAAGTCGTACTCGTCTGTTTCATGAATCAATCCTCCAATCAAACCCTACCAAATCACCCTACACTCTGCAAGGAACGTTTCTTCATTCCATTCAAAAAGAAAAATTTTGCGAACTCGATCAATAGTACGTTAAAAAGCGCAAACCCGACCATCATTGCCCACTCGCTCACCGAAAGCGGTACGGTTCGAAGAAGAATTTGAAGCGGTCGCAAATACACCGCGGCAACAATAAGGAGAATCCCGCCGCCAACGGCCAGCGTCAAATAATGGTTGTCAAACGAGCGCATCTGCCAAAAGTGTTTCCGCATACTGCGCACCGCATAAATAAAAAAGAGCGATCCCAAAGCCAAACCCACAAACATGAGCGTCCGTGTGCGCGCGATGTCTCCGGTGGTTTTGAAAAAATAAAGAAAGAAGCCGAACAGTACGGTATTTGACACGATGCTGATAATCGCAATAAGAATCTTCATCTGCCGATCCAAAAGCGGTTCATCCCTTCTCCGCGGCGGGTCATCCATATTTTCTTTTTCACCCGGATCAAACGCCAGCGCGATATTTGGGAAAGAATCCTCAACAATATTCACCCAAAGAATCTGCACCGGCAGTATCGCGAGTGGCAAGCCACCGACAATGCTCCCAGCAATAAGAAGCACTTCCCCTAAACTTCCGGCCAATAGGTACAAGACAACTTTCTTAATATTGTGGTACAATCTACGCCCTTCTTGAATCGCTGAAACAATAGTAGAAAAGCTATCGTCAAGAAGCACGACATCGGCTGTTTCTTTTGCCACATCAGTACCGGACCCAACCGCGACGCCGATATCCGCGGCTTTGAGAGCGGGGGCATCGTTGACACCATCTCCCGTTACCGCAACAATTTCTCCTTGTGCGCGAAAGGCCTCTACAATGCGCAATTTATGTTCTGGATCCACGCGAGCGTACAATGACACTCGTCGCACTGCGTCTTGCAATTCGGCTTCACTCATCCGCGCAATGTCCGGACCTTCTAGCACCTCTGCGTCAGCGTCAACGATATGAATAAGTTTTCCGATTGCCGCTGCGGTGCGTTTATGATCTCCGGTAACCATAACAACGCGAATGCCCGCTCTCTTGCACACGCCAATAGTTTCCTTCACATCGAACCGGACCGGATCCATGATGGCAAACAGTCCAACAAACACGAGCTCTTGGATATCATTTTCATGAATCTCACGAGGCGTATGATCGTATTGCCGATATGCAACAGCCAAAAGACGAAGCCCTTCGGCAGCCAGAGTATCCGCAAGCAGAGTGAAACGCCCGCGATCTTCCGGAGAAAATGGACGTATCTTTCCGCTGTGTTCAATAAAGCGAACACGCTGAAACAGCACCTCCGGCGCACCCTTCACATAGACGACGCTTTTGTGATCAATCGCATGAAGCGTGGCATGAAATTTCCGTTCGCTCGTAAACGGCACTTCAGAGAGTCGCGGCATCGCTGGATCCAGATGATGTTTAGCCAAATCCGCGTGCATGCCGGCGCGAATCAGGGCGGCTTCGGTGGTGTCGCCAATAAACCGCCAGTCTTTCACGTCCGCGTCTGGATTTTGTAAAGCCGCATTATTGGCCAAAACGCCGATTTTTAACGCCAGAAGGGCATCGGGTCGACGCGCGCCTTCCCGCGCTGAAAGCATTGTCAAATCATTGGCTCCCAAATCGTCGTCTGCGGTAATAAGTCGCGTGACCCGCATATCACCGAGAGTAAGTGTTCCGGTTTTATCCGTGCAAATAACACTCACTGAACCGAGTGTCTCTGCCGCGAGCATACGCCGTACCAGCGCGCGGCGTTTCAAAATCTGTTGCATGCCGATTGCCAGCATAATGGTTAAAGAAATCACCAGACCTTCTGGAATCGCGGCAACAGCGACAGCGACATCGGTTTGAAACAATTCAAGAAATGTGTAGCGCGATCGGCCAACTGTCAGGCCAAGCGCAAACAAAACGACTACAATAGAGACAATAATCCACGTGATTGCGCGCGCGAGTCCCGCAAGCTGTTCTTGAAGCGGCGTTGGCTTTTCCGGGGTCGCTTTTACCAATTCCGCAATATGACCAAGTTCTGTTTTGGATCCTGTTCCCACAACCACGGCCAGCCCCTCGCCACTCGTCACGGCAGTACCGCGATATACCATATTGGTTCTGTCAGCAAGACCGACATGTTCAGCAACCGGATCGATCTGTTTTTTTGCCGGCAGAGATTCACCGGTAAGCGGCGCTTCATTCACCCGAAGATCAATCGCCTGAAGTAAACGCGCGTCAGCCTGCACATCGTCGCCAGCAGAGATAACCAGGATGTCACCGGGGACGATATTCTCGCTCTCGATAAGCGCCTTCCTGCCGTCACGAAATACGACAGCGTGGTGCTTGACCATGGATCGTAGCTTATCGAGCGCACGATTTGCCTTGTCTTCTTGAAGAAACCCAACAATGACATTAATAATGATTGTGATAAAGATCATTGTCATGTCGAGTATTTCTCCGAGAAATCCGCTCACGCCGCCAGCAATAATAAGAATAACCACAAGCGGGCCTTTCCATTGGGACAAAAAAACTTTTACGCGGCCCACGGCCATGCCCCCAGACGGGAGAACATTCTCGCCATAATTTTTTACGCGTTTCTCGACTTCTTGGCTTTTTAAGCCTGCTTTGGATGTCTTTAGCGCATCGAGCACCTGTGTTATACTTTGCGCGTGGAAATTCATAAATGACTTAAAAATTATTGACGTGAAGATAAAAATAGTCTAACATAGGGTCGTCAAATTTGAAATCACGGGTCGGTAGCTCAGTTGGTAGAGCAACAGCCTTTTAAGCTGATGGTCCTGGGTTCGATCCCCAGCCGACCCACCACAATAAAACTAGAAGACTTTTTGGAAACCATTTGATGGGCGGCACGAAGTGCCGCCCACTGATTTTCCCCCGACAAATCCTCTCCGCTCGGCACGCGCAGGCGCGCCTCGCGGTC
>JAHFIC010000046.1 GCA_023246555.1 Candidatus Magasanikiibacteriota bacterium | reverse complement strand
AGAGGGTTGGGTAACAAATGCGCGATGTTCTCTTTTCTCCCACTAAAAAAACTGTCCACACAAACGACATGATGGCCTTTTTGAATCAAAAAATCGCACAGGTGTGACCCGATAAACCCAGCACCGCCGGTGATCAAAATTCGCATAAATAAGCCAAAAACATCTCTGGTACTCTACCCGAAATCTGCTCCGTTGTCAACGCTAAAAATGATACACTGCAAACGCTGGCGTGCCCCATCGATCCGCAATAATCTCCGGAAGGATTCCCTTTGACAGAAGATACGGCACGAAGGTGTCACGCTTTCCAACACGTTCCGATGGTGCATTCCTCACCTCTTCCCGGAGGGTTGCGATGTAGAGAAACTCTTCTATTCCTTGGCGGCGAAAGAATAATTCTCGCTCGTCTCCGGTGATTGTTAAAAAATCATCATCCGGAAGAATAGGCCAACCAGAATAGATAATACGACGCTGGAAGAGCCAGAGATTGGCGACAAAATTCATATCATGATCGTAAATGATCATAATAGGGTACGACACCGCGCCAGATGCCTTGAGTTTCTGAATGCGCCTGTTTTGCAGATCGGTCAAAAATTGGTATGCCGGAGATCCAAACAACGCTGACACGCGCCCCGAAAGCAAGCGGCCGAGATAAGCATCAAGCGTTTGGAAACCATACGCTTCTGTCTCCTCGCGTATGTTTGCATATGCGATGAGCGGTGGGCCAACTGGCTGAGGTAGAAAGAAAGTGTTCATGGAAAAAAGCAATTCAGCAGTAAAAAATACGAACACAAACGACCGCGGCGCGCGCGAGAGCATCACAGATATGAGGAGAATAAAAAATGGCAGGATCATGACTACAAACCGATAAGTGGAGCCGAGGACAAAAAACCATAGAAAGATAAGTATGGTGCAGCCGAGCAAAAACAAAAGGGCTGGACTGCGTTTTTTCCACCAAAAACTCAGCGCGGCCACGATCGAAATGCCGGTCAGCGCATTGAACCATTGACTATTGGCGTACAGCAGTGCCAGAAAAAAATTATGAAATCGATCGGTCAACTCACCCACCTGTGCGCGGCCCATACGGTAGCGCCACTCGGCGACCTCTTGTCCCAAAAATCCGGAAATTTGGAAATCAAAATGTCCAAATGTGCGATAGAGCATGAGGTTATAGATCCAGCTCGGCGAAGCAAAGAGCACCATGACAAAAACGCCGTACCAAAAAAAGCGGCTTTTGATCAGGGGAACACGGTAGATCATGCCAAAGAGGGCGATGATCGGAAAAGCAATGAAAATAGTATATTTCGTGATGATGCCGATGCCGAGCGCCGCGCCGACAAGAATCCAGTACCGCGCGTCCTCTTTTGTTTTGAAAAGGAGGAAAAGAATAAGGAGCAGGATCGCGATAATCACTCCGTCTTGAATTCCGAGACGCGAAACCCACAAATGATACGATGACACCGCCAAAAGCGCGGCGGCGATGAAACCGGTGCGTTCATCAAACAAGCGCTTGGCAATAAAAAACAACAATGCAACCGATGCAATACCGGCAAGAACTGACGGTAAGCGCACAGCAAAAAGGTTCTCGCCAAAGACGCGCATCGCGGCATGCTGGAGCAGAAAAAAAACAACCGGGTGATCGTGAAACGACAGATGTGCCCACCAGGGCACGACCGGCACCCACTGCCACGGCGTTGTCTGAATCAACGATCCATCATAGTCAATAAGGCCAATCGCGCGAAATGCCAAAATCGCTTCGTCGGTGTAGGAATCATGGAAACTAAGATGAACAAAGCGTAACGTGGTTGCCAAAAGCAGAATCAAAAAAATCCATTTTTTATTTCCCATATCCTCTGCAGTATACGAAACTATGCCATCCCGCTCAATAGCTTCTTCTTGACTCGAGAAAAAATGTTCAGTAAGGTACCCCCTACGAGGGCAACATGAAAGCCAAACAGATAGAAATTCAAGGCGAGTACACTGCGGTCTCGAAGCATGATATCGAGCCTGATCCCAATCAACCCCGCAAGTATTTCGATCCATCAGCCGATGCCGAGCTCCGCGAATCAATTCTGGAGAACGGCCTCTGGGTGCCGATCGATATCCGAAAAAAACGACCGACGGAGGACGGCAGACCCTACCGGATCATCGACGGTGAACGGCGATGGAACGCCTTCATGGCGCTCGATGACGATGTCTTTAGCATGATCGACGTCTGCGTCCGTCCGGACAATCCCGATGCCTTCGTCTGGCAACTGATTTCCGGTCTGCAGCGACAAGGATACAACCCGATCGAGCAAGCACGGGGATTCAGGCGGCTCATGGACGAGCACAACATCTCACAATCCGAGGTGGCGCGCCGTGTTAGCAAAGACAAGAAAGAGATTTCCCGAGCACTGGTCCTGCTTGAGCTTCCGGACGATCTCCAAGAGATGGTCGCGACCGGTGACCTGCGTGCGGCGGCGGCGCGATTCCTCGTCGAGCAATGCGGCAAAGGCAACCACGACGAGATGCGCGCCGTAGTTGAAGAAGGCAAAAAACGCTCGCATGGATCGTCCAAAATCACCGTACCCATGCTCGAGCGAATCTTCCACGAGCGGAAAGTGGCGGCGAGACCGAAACCGGACAAGCCCGCGATGGCTGATTCTGGAAACGGTATGTTCCGCTTGGAACACTTCCTTCAAAATCGGGATGCTCCGGAATACGCATGGGCGACCGATATTCGAGATGGCGGCGAGCGCAAACAAATACAGCGCGACCGCTTCCTCGAAGCCGCGGACCGGCTTACGAACGGCTTGGATGCCTATCTCGAAAACGGCTTCGTCAAGCGTTGGGAGAGCATGGACGAAGCGGAACGAGCATCGCTCACCCAAAAATTCCAAGCGCTCACTCGCCTGATCGCCCGCTTCGAAGCCGGCCTCCTCGTCGTGGAGGACAAGAAAACGAGAGGGATTTCCCGTTTGTCGTGAAAAGACAACGTTGACACCTATCTGTGATCCGCCGCCGAGCATCTATCGGCGGCGCATTTTTTTGACCATTTAAAGAGACTGCGGTACAGTTGAATACGTATGCAAAAACGCACGATTCTCTACGTCATTACCCAAGGCGGGCCATGGGGCGGCGCGCAAAAGTATGTTGCCGACCTTGCCGAAGGCGCCCAAGAAAAATTTTTATCGATTGTTGCGACTGGCGAACCGCATGGCGCGGATGATCTCCAAAAACGACTAAAAGACAACCCGGAAATTGATGTAATACAACTCAAACACCTCCGCCGCGATATTTCTCCTCTCCACGATCTGCTTGCGGTCTTTGAAATTCGCCGCCTCTACAAAAAACTCACCCCCGACATCGTCCACCTTAATAGCACAAAGGCAGGCGTCATCGGTTCACTCGCAAGCTATAAACTCAACGCTGTACCCCCTACCATCATCTATACGGTCCACGGATGGATTTTTCATGAACCAATGTCTCTTCTGAAACGCTCGCTTTATCGTATGCTTGAACGCTGGACAGCCCGCCAGAAATCAAAAATTATTGTCCTCTCTGAGGAAGACGCCCAAAGCGGCCAGCATCTGGGCGTGCCAATGCACAAACTTGCGGTCATACCGCCGGGAATTGAAAGACAACAAGAGATACTGTCGCGCCATGATGCGCGAGCGGCGCTTAGAGAAAAAACAGCTGCCGACATCCCTATGGATACGCCCTGGATCGGCACCATCGCTAATTTTTTCCCAACCAAGGGACTTGATATTCTTCTGTACGCATACGACATGCGCCGCGATGCGCTTCACCGAGCACAATGCGTGTTGATCGGCGACGGACCAGAGGCAAAAAATCTTACTACCAAAATTCAAGAACTCAATCTTTCCGATTGCGTCCATCTGACCGGTTTCCTTCCAGACGCGGTCAAATACTTGAATGCATTTGATGTGTTTGTCCTGCCATCTCGCAAAGAGGGGCTCCCCTATGCGCTCCTCGAGGCAAAGCTCCATGGCATTCCCATCATTGCCACTGACGTCGGCGGCACGCCTTCAATCATCCAAGATAAAGAAACCGGACGATTGGTCGAAAAAGAAAATCCTTTGGAACTCGGCCAAGCAATGGTTGATGCAATCACGCATCCGGAAAGCTCAAAAGCGATGGCGGAAAGCGGCATGAACGATTTTCCCTCGAGATACTACGTGCGTGAACGAATGATAGAAGACACTATGGCGTTATATTCGTCGGTGCTTCGGGAGGGAGAATAGCTTTGGCAATATCTTCGCCGCGCGCATCAAATGTAATGCCACGGGATCGCGCCTCTCGAATGGTGGCAACCGCATCCGCCCCAAGACCGGCCTCCTGTTGTACGAGCGCCAGCCGCCACCAGCTCTCTCCAACTTTTGGATCATTGGAAACCGCCTGCTGCATGATCGCGATGGCTTCATCAAATTTCCGAAGCTGGAGTTTATTTGCGGCAAGAGTAAATTGCACCTGCTGACGACGTGGAGATTTGATGAGCGCATCCATGAGCGCTTCTTCTGCTTGAAACAGCAATGGGACATTTTGGAACAACACAGCGCCATTTTCCGCCAACTGTGCTTGTTGGAGCTGAACGCGGATATCGAATGGGTGTAATGTGCGATTTTTATTAAGCTCGTCAAAGGCAAGATTGAGAAGTTTTTGCGCCAGGTCATTTTGATTATGTTTCGCATACTCGGGAATAACTTGTTGAACTGTCCGCGCGAAATCATTCCGTATGTCGTCAATATGTGGCGAAGGAATCGCAATGGTTGCTTGATACGCGGCGACAGGATCGGTGATGCTATACAGGCTACGAAGCGTGCGCAATGTCGCCCGATTCGCTCGCGCAACATTCACATTTAAAATAAAAATGAGGATGGCGGCCAAGGTCGTCACAACGATGGTGAGTCCAATGGCTATTGAAGACCCCTCGCGCGTTGAAGCGCGATCCTCGGCACGCTGTCCGCGCGATAGGAGACTATTCGCGCAGGCAAGCATGAAAAAAAAATACAGATACGATGTCGGATTCTCAAACACAAAAACATTGCCAATAAAATGCGCGACAAAAAATCCGGTCATGGTGGTTGCGATGTGCAAATCAATATCCTTTCGCCGATACCCGCGCCAGACCATAACAATGGCTGTCGCAAACATGGCGACATAAAGCACAATGCCCACAATCCCCTGCACCGCAAGCGTATTCATGACAATGTTGTGAGCATTGTCAAACCAGGTTTCCCCCCAGCCAT
>JAHFIC010000021.1 GCA_023246555.1 Candidatus Magasanikiibacteriota bacterium | reverse complement strand
CCATTCGGCCGCAAAAGAATAACCGCATCACCGCTATTGTTCAGTTTACTCCCCGACCATGACACGGCCATAAATCCATGTGGTGCCAACGAGCCGGAAAACGCCAAAAGCTCATTCACGCCATCCCGTAGTGTCCACCCTGATAAATCGGCACCCACACCAGATGAATTGTACAGTTCAACCCATTCCTCTTCTCCAGTGTTTGGATCAGAAAAAAATTCATTAATAACAACCGTTGCTTCCTCACCTTGGGCCGATTGAGACTGGGGTGCGGGTGAAGGCGGTGGAGGAGGCGCCGGAGATGGAGTAAACGTCTCTACATTCGTGTTTACAACCCCAAAACTGTTTCCATTTGCGTGTTCTTGCCAATTTTCCGCTGTGTAAAGAGAAATATTCGCATTTTTTCTTTCCAAAGAAAAATCAGGTGCTCCAATATATACAAACTCCTCGATAAGATTTCCATCTCTATCCTTAAAACCAACCATCTCCCCGCTTTCGTTGAGTGATCCCCATGAACTATCGAACACTGTCCCTGTGGGGACGGCAAATTCGCCACATGATCCAGATAGCAATTCTGTATCATTTTGAGTAATAATCACGTATTCGCCTGGTTCGATGACCCAATCCTGTCCGACGCTCAGCAAGCTTAGAGAGAGTCCATGATTGGTATTTTGTTCCCAAAACCGCCAACCATCCAAATCCACCGCCATTGGGCCAGTATTATACAGCTCAACCCATTCGCACCCGCTTGATTCATATGCCGCGATTTCATTAATAACCATTGCCGCTTCCGTCTTGTTCGGTAAAAATAAAAAGGTAGCGACCAAAATGACAAAAATAAACGAATCTTTCATACATGACGAGCACACTGTAGCACAAGTAGTGAACGAATTGAACACTACCTTTAGCTTATGAACTAATTTTGTATACACTTTTCTATACAAACTGTGGATAAGTCTGTGTAAAAGTAATAAAATATGTGGATAACTATATAAAAATAAACTTTTGTATAGATAATTATAGACAAAAAATTTTATTAATTTTGATATTTTTAGCTTAAATAAGACAAAAATAGTAACTATTGACAAAATGTATAAAGTATGCTATACTTATTTTGTAATTTTGGAATGTCCTTTTCATTTAGATTGTTCTTCGACACAATTGACGTGGCGAAGAGCATTTCTGCTTTTTACTACACTTTTTCGAACTCACCCACCCTTCTTTATCCTCGCTTGACGAGGTTAAAAACAAAAAAATAAAAAGAGGGCGAGTTCGAAAGCGGTGCGTTCCACTATAGTACTTGGTGCCTTCGGGCCCAGTACCGGAACTCAACACCATTATGTGTGGTAGAAGGCACCCCTCTATCCTCGAAATACTAGCTGTTTCAGAAGGACAGTCCTCTGGAAAATCCAGGTGAATGTCCTTCTGAAAAGCTGACTTCGAAGATAAAACAATAGGGCCATCAGGCGACAAATTACCACGTTCGCGCCTTCGATGGCCTTTTATTATTGCCAAAAAAAGAATCGTCTGGTATACTGAAAAGTACTTTTAGCTTTTTTATGGTAAAAAAATCACAATTTTCAAACGCCTTCCTCGAAAAAATTGCCGTCATGCTCGAGGAAGAAAAAAATCGCCTCACAAAAGAACTCACGGGGTTTGCAAAAAAAAATCCCCATGTTAAGGGTGACTATGATACCGTGTACCCAGAGTATGGTTCTGAAGAGGACGATAATGCCCGTGAGGTGGCCGAATATACCACAAATAAACCGCTCGAAATAACTCTTGAAAAGACTCTCCGTGATATTGATAAGGCCATTGAACGCATAAAAAATGGCACATACGGCATTTGCAAGTATTGCGACCAACCGATTGATGAAAAGCGTCTTCTCGCTCGTCCCACATCAAGTGCCTGCGTTTCTTGCAAAAAAACACTCACAGACGAAGCCTAAAATACCTATGGAAATGAAAAAATCCCCTTGGATCATTTGGGTCGGGGGATTTTTTCTTGTCTCCCTTGACCAGATACTCAAATACCTTGCAAGAACCACCCCTCACACCCAAGTGTATCTCATTAAAGACTGGTTAGGGTGGGAATATTTTGAAAACACAGGAATCGCGCTCAGTCTCCCATTGCCGCAATGGGTAGTTCTTTTTTCAACCCCAATAATCCTTGTTCTTGTCATCTACCTTTTGCACACCACTTCTTCGCTACGGGCGCAGACTGGCTTTACGCTTATTCTTCTTGGTGCGCTCTCCAACTATATTGACCGTCTTTTGTTCCAAAAGACCATAGACTACATCCGGATTGTGACCGGTATTATCAACATTGCGGATATTCTTATTGTGATCGGCATCCTCTACCTTGCGTTTCCGAAAAAAACAGACTATCGTACGTGAATCATATGTTTGTAAAAATTCACTCCGGAGCGCCCATCGGACTCGAATGCGTCCCCGTTACGGTAGAAGTAGATGTCGCAGGCAGTTGGCCCGGATATACCATTGTCGGACTTCCTGATACTGCTATTCAGGAAGCAAAAGAACGCATTCGCACTGCATGGAAAAACAGTGGACTTGATTTCCCAAATAACAGTCGCATCATCATTAATCTTGCTCCCGCGGATATCCGAAAAGAGGGCGCATCGTACGATCTCCCGATGGCGCTTGGGATGTATAGTGCAAGCCAAAAAATAGACCTTGCCCTAGATGATGCCGTCGTTGCCGGAGAATTGGCTCTAGATGGATCTGTCCGGCACACTGGAGGCATTCTTCCCCTCGCATCGTTTTGCGCTTCTCATGGATATAAACGGCTCTTTGTCCCTGAAGCAAACGCAATGGAAGCATCTTTAGTAAAAAATTTAGACGTCTACCCGGTAAAAAACCTCGCGGAGCTTATTCGTCATCTCACAATAAAGGAAGAAATCATAAAAACCCCTCCCCACGATCACGCCATGAATGCAGTGCAGGCCACCTATGATATGGATATGCAAGATATTTACGGGCAAGGATCTGCAAAACGAGCAATTGAAATTGCCGCGAGCGGCGCCCATAATATTCTTCTTTTTGGACCCCCAGGATCTGGAAAGACGCTTCTGGCGAAGAGTATGCCAAGCATCCTCCCTTCCCTCACGAGAGAAGAGGCAATCGAATGTACAAAAATCTACTCAGTCGCCGGCCTGCTTGAGAAAAAACACCAAATGATTTCTCTTCGTCCTTTCCGTGCTCCGCACCATTCGGCAAGCGCTGTTTCCTTAGTTGGAGGGGGTGCCGTACCAAAACCAGGAGAAATTTCACTCGCGCACCGTGGTGTACTCTTTCTTGATGAATTTGGGGAATTCCCACGCCACGTACTTGAGACCTTGCGCCAGCCGCTTGAAGATGGGATCGTGACAGTATCGCGCGCGCAAGGAACACTTACATTTCCCGCCCGTTTTACTCTCGTCGCAAGCCAGAATCCATGTCCATGCGGCTTTTTAGGTGATACGGAAAAATCATGCGTCTGCACGCGAACGACAATCCTTAGATATCAGAAAAAAATCAGCGGACCGCTTTTGGATCGAATTGATTTGCACATTGAAGTCCCGCGCATGCCATTTGAAAAAATATCCCAATCTGAAAAAGAGGAAGCATCCTCACGCATCCGAGCGCGAGTGGAGGAAGCACGCGAACGACAAACAAAAAGATTTCGTGACACTCCATGTGTGACAAATGCCGACATGCGCCCAAAAGAAATACAGCAGTTTTGCCCCCTGACTGATCCATCAATCGAGCTCCTACGATCCGCGATGACACGATTAAAACTTTCGGCTAGGAGCTACCATCGTATGATAAAAGTTGCACGAACGATTGCGGATCTTGAAGGAAGCGACCGTATTGAAAAAACTCACATCGCCGAAGCGATTCAATACCGACCAACTGTAGACTAACGGATATACCGGAGCGGATTTTGCCGCCGACCATTCACACGAACTTCAAAATGAAGATGTGGACCGGTAGAACGACCGGTGGAACCCATGGCCGAAATCGTTTGACCTTGTGCGACTTCCTGGCCAACAGAGACGTATAGTTGTGAACTATGACCGTACGCGGTCTGAACACCGCCGCCATGGTCAATAACAATGTAACACCCATATCCGCCATTCCAGCCACAGCCTGATCGCGTCACAACTCCGGTACGCGCGGCGTAGATTGCCGTACCAAAAGGACCACCAATATCAACGCCAGTGTGGCGGAGACCAAAATATTGGGTAATACGTCGTACTCCTGCCGGCCAAATATACCCGGAACCTGCCGGAGCTTCAATCGATCCCGACGGTGCAACAATATTCACAAGCGCTCGTGAACGAACTGGTACAACTATTTCACGCTGACCGCCCGGAACAACCAATTCTTCCCCAATAGCAATGTCCGCCCCCCCAGGCTGAAGGCGATTGAAAATAATAATATCTTCCTCTTTCGCTTTGTACTGTTTCGCGATCTTTGCGACTGTGTCCCCTTTTTTTACCGTATGAATAATACCAGACACTGGAGGAATCTTGAGCTTGTCCCCCGGGCGTATATATGAACGTACGGTAAGATTATTCGCCCAAAGGATAGACGCAACGCTTACGCCATATTGCTCCGCAATGACGCCAATAACATCTCCTGGCCGCACATCATAAAACACCACTTCGCTCCTTGCTTGTGAGGAAGAAACACCAGGAAGCGTCGCGCCCGGAAGAATCGTTGGTTTTGTGAGCGCAGTCCCGCCTCTACTCACCGCGACAAGTCCATTGTTTGCTCCTTCAATCGCCCCACCAATAAGAATACCGGGCTGTGCCGAGGCAGTGCCCGACCGCCATGATCGCTCATCTTTTGGAACTCCAATCACTGCTTCCTCAGCAATAATTTCTTCCAAACTAAAATCTTGTTCGCCGGGACCCACCAATTGATACAATACCGTTCTTCTTCCTGGAATAAACGTCTCTTCTTTTGTTATTGCTTTGCTTTCCGGAAACATAAAAATAAACCCAATAAGCAGTGAAAGAACTTGGAGCACCCCACGAGTGAGTAGCTGGGGAGAAATAGCCCCCATGACTTTTCTTTTGAAAAGAAAAAAAATTTTGTACAGCCAAAACCCGATTGTTGACCGATAGACAGACGCGAGGTGATCAAATGCCCAAAGAAAGCGCTGCAAAACCCAGAGGCCGGCGCGCTTCAGGTATACGAGGCCACGAAGGAGAAAAAGGAGGATGTGATAAGGAAATCGAGACACAAGAGGAATGCTCCCCTCATCGTAGCACAAAAAGGTCATTTTTTCAACCTTGGACTCTCTTGACAACAGAGCGATTTTTAGCTACAATTTGGGCACTTTTGAAAATTTGTTCCTCTATTATGGCATACACTAAAACAACACAGAAAAAAACCGAGGTGGAACTCACAATTACCGTCATTCCGAGTGAATACCAAAAACAGCTGGAGCGAGCGGCAGAACGACTCTCTCTGCGCGGGGGTATCAAAGGATTCCGTCCGGGCAAAGTGCCATTTGAGATTATGAAACGAGAAGTAGGGGAAATGACTATTCTCCAAGAAGCGCTCGAAGCTATTATACGTGAATCCTTTGTCGCCGCAGTTCAAGAAGAAAAACTCGAGACGATTGGCATGCCAAACATTCAAATAGAAAAGATGGCGCCGGGCAACGAAATTGTCTACAAAGCAACCGTATCGCTCCTCCCCCAGGTGCGCGTTGCCGATTTTTCTTCTGTTACAATCACCAAATCTGAAAAATCTATTGATGAGAAAAAAATCGATGAAACAATCCAAGCGCTTCGCGGCATGCAGGCAAATGAAACCGCAAAGACTGGACCTGCTCAAGGCACAGACAAACTGATCATTGACATGAATATGACCCTCGACAAGGTCCCGGTCGAGGGTGGCGTCGCAAAAGATTATCAAGTCTATTTGGGCGAAGAGCATTATGTTCCGGGATTTAATAAAGAATTGGTTGGTCTTACAACCGGCGAAGAAAAAATGTTTTCATTGGTATTCCCAGAGGGGCATTACCAAAAAATGCTTGCCGGTAAAAATGTTGAATTTTCAGTAAAAGTAAAAAGCGTCTTTGAGCGCCAGCTTCCGGAGGTGAATGATGAATTTGCCAAAAAAATCGGCCAACCATCGCTCGAGGAGCTCCGGAATCTCATTCGGAAGAATTTAGAATCCGAGGCAAAAAAGAAGGCAGAACAGGAAACTGAAATCGCCTTGTTCGACGCCCTCATTGAAAAATCTTCTTTCGAAGAAATCCCAGACGTACTTTTGGACGCCGAACGCCAAAAAATGTTTTTTGAACTCAAACGCGACCTGGAAAGCAATGGTGTTTCGATCGAGCATTATCTTCAAGATATAAAGAAAGACGAAAAGCAGCTTTTTGAGGATTTCAAAGCGCAAGCAGAAAAACGAGCTAAAGCCGCTCTCCTCTCGCGCACCATCGCAAAAACCGAAGGGCTGGCCCCGACAGAAGACGAAATAACCAAAGAAATCAACTTTCTAAAGGAAAACTACAAAGACCAGCCGGAATACCTCGAAAATCTCAAAAAACCGGAGGTGCGGGATACGATCGCGTCCATGATTCAGAATCGGAAGGTGATCGCTTTTTTGAAAGAAAAAATCCTCATCAAATAACACTCAGGGGGTACTCTTGACCAAGCACAGTCGGCGTGATAAAACTATTTGAGAAATTCGGAGGGAATCATGAAAACGCTTGCGATCATTGATAGCGTGCCCCTTGTACAGCAAGGGGAATTTGAAATCGAACAAATAGCGCCAGAACAAGGCGCGATTCGGAAGCTCGTAGGGCCCACCGAATCTGCCCAAGATGATGGGCAAGCCCATGAAGAGGAGCTCCGGGAGGTCCGCTGGATTGAAAAGGCGGAACAACTCGAAAACCTCATGAGGTTGGCCCAGCTCCCATCGTTTGACCTGGTCATCGTCCTTCTCACGTTGCAGAAACACGTCTCAATCGAAGATGTGTGGCGGGCCAGACTCCAGCGGTTTAACTGCTCGATCATCTTCGTCGTCAACCGTGATGCGATGGAGTGGATTCAGGGGCGTGAGTCGCCGCCGGTGGCTGATTGGACATGGCCGGTTTATGTGCTCACATGGGAATCGGTGGAAAAAACTGCCGGTGACCTACGAACAACGATCGATGAGGTGAAAAAAAATAAAGAAGCGGATAAAAAAAGGACAGAAGCAAAGGTCCAGGATGGAGAAACGTCTTGGGAGGCCGCACGACTCCAAGAAATAAAAGCCGCAAGAGAGGAAGACCTACGCTGTCGAAGCCCTGCCTAGTACCCAGCCGATGCCCGCCCCGCATCGGCCTCATTTTTATAGGACTGTCGCCGAATGCGCTTTCTTGACGAAATTTCAGAATGTTGAGACAGAATCGCTGAATAAATTTTGCGGTTTAGCTGTAAGCTAAGCCAAAAAAATTTTAAGCGATTATGGCCAAGATTATGAAATTGCAGTCGAAATGGTATTCGGTGACAGTCCCTTTATACCAAATCAACTCCGCCTTTATTCCATGGATTACACCGAAAAATCCGCCAAAGGGCCTTTGGAACGCCGCGCACCACACCATAACGTTCAACCGCCTCATACCCATACTGACTGCACGACGGATAAAACCGACAATACCCATGCGGATAGAGTTTTTTCAGCCACCCATGGTCTGGTGAAAGCGTGTTTTGATACAAACCGATGAGAAATAGGAGAATTCGCTTCATACAAACAAACGCCCAGCTCCACAAAGCGCATGAATATCCTCATGAATTTGGGCATAATTTGCGTTGAGAATGTCCGGTTTTGCCAAAAATGTCATCATATACCCAGTTTTTAACCTCTGTTCTTTCAAAAGCAAACGGACCACTTCTCGCATCTGCCGCTTCGCACGGTTACGTTTTAACGCGCTTTTACTCACTTTAACCCCCACCACAAACCCAATTTTTAAATCATCTATATGATAGCCACGTCTTGGATAGTTAGATGGATTGATTTTCCAAACCTTGGCATTGATTACTTTTCCACCGAAAAACCGCCCTTCAGAAAAAAGAATCTCGAAATCCCGCTTTTTTGTTAATCGAAATATCGCTGGGAGCATAGACTCTTAGTATACCACAAAGCCCCTTTCGGGGCTTTGTTTAGCGAATTTTTCTGGTTCTTTTTCCCTTTAGCTCCTCACTGACTGTTAATTTGTGTCTGCCTTTGTTGCGGCGACGCTTTAAAACATCACGGCCATCTTTTGTCTTCATGCGAGATCGAAAACCATGAATCTTGACCCGACGTCGCTTTTTCGGCTGATAGGTACGTTTCATATGCAGAAAGTATAGGCAAAAAGCAAAATTTAGTCAAGGATGTCTTGGTTATCCACACTATCCACACCTTATCCCCATATTAATAACTTTTTCTCTTTATTAAGCCATTTTTGCTTGGCCTTTCTCATGGTAAAATTGTGCATATTGATTAAAAACACGATCAGCATATACTGAAACCCGTATGACGAACTACGAAATCTGGCAGGCAGTTCTTGGAGAATTTGAACTAAAGATATCCAAGGCCAATTTTGTCACGTGGTTTAGAAGCACAGGCATCAGCCAATTCCAAGGAGGCCATGTTGTTGTGTGTGTGCCAAGCGCATTCACCAAAAGCTGGCTTGAGCGAAAGTACCATAGTGATATTGTCCGTTCACTTGAACGAATTACTGCCCAGCCAGTCAAAAAAATCGAGTACCGCGTTGAAAACATAAAAAATCTAGAAGAACAGGAATGTTTGATGCAAGAACCGCCACGGGGGCCCACAGCACCGATGTCAACGCCATTCATTCAAGAACGTCGACCAGTGCTTTCTGAATTTGGACTAAACCCAAAATACACGTTTAAAACCTTTATTGTGGGGAAAAACAGTGAACTTGCCCATGCGGCAGCCCGCGCGGTTGCGGATCGGCCAGGTGAGGCATACAACCCGCTCTTTATTTATGGTGGTGTCGGACTTGGAAAAACTCATCTTATCCAGGCGATCGGCCATTCAATGGTTGAGAGGAGCCCCGAGACAAAAATCCTGTATGTAAGTTCAGAAAAATTCATGAATGAATTTGTTACATCGGTAAAGGAAGGACACGCCAAGGAATTCAAAGATCGATATCGAAATGTTGATCTTCTCCTGATTGATGACATTCAATTTATTGGAGGTAAAGAGCAAACCCAAGAAGAATTTTTCCACACCTTTAACGAACTCCACCAGCAGGGAAAACAAGTCGTCATGACGAGCGACCGCCCACCTAAAGCCATCCCAGCCCTGGAAGACCGCCTTCGTTCAAGATTAGAATGGGGGATGATCGCCGATATTTCCGCGGCAGACCTTGAAACTCGTGTCGCGATTCTTCAAGTAAAAACCCAAGAAAAAAGCTATTCATTCAGCCCGGAAATCATTCAGCTCATCGCCGCCACTATTCAAAGTAACATCCGAGAACTGGAAGGAGCATTAAACAAGGTCGCCGCTTTCCACCAGCTCAAAAATATCGAGCCGACAAAAGAAACCGTAAAAGCAATCCTAGCCGCTCACGAAAGCCAAGGCATGCGGAAATCAACAACGCCACGAGAGCTTATTGCCGAGGTCGCAAAATTTTACGATATCGGCACGGACGACATGCTTGGAAAAAGCCGAGAGAAAAAACTTTCGTTCCCTCGGCAAATCATTATGTATCTTTTACGAAACGAACTAAAGCTTTCTTACCCGGCAATCGGTGATGAATTGGGAGGAAGAGACCACACAACCGCCATGCACGCACACACGAAAATTTCAACGGAAATCGAAAATAACCAAAAACTCAAGCAAGATATAGAGATGATCAAACAGCGTCTATATGCTGTGAGTAATTAAAGAATTGCCTGTGTATAAACACAAAGTTATCCACCAAGAATTGGTATTTCCAAAAATAGGGCACAGTTCATACACAAAAAAACACAGGTACGGTGAATAAAAAAAGTTCCAAAAACATGAGTGTATAAACAAAAAAAAACTTTATCCACCTTTCCCCCAGCCCTACTACTATTACTAGATATTATATATATTATTGAACGATTGAAAGCGTATGCAGTTTACTTGCACAAAAGAGAATCTTATTTTAGCACTAAACACCGTGGTCCCGCTTACCGGACGAGGGGTGAACCTCCCTATCCTCGGGAATGTTCTTGTTGTTGTTCATGAGTCCCATGTAGAGCTTGTGGCAACAAATCTTGAGGTGGCAGTACGGGCCACACTTCGGGCGAAGGTTGATTCGCCCGGGTCGTTCTCTGTGCCGGCAAAAACCATTGCTGACTATGTCTCGCTTGTTTCAGACGGACAAGTTGATATAACACTGGATGGTTCTGAGCTCCTGGTCGTGTGCGGCGCCTCTCGCACAAAAATAAAAGGCAATCCATCTGATGAGTACCCGGTTATACCATCTGTGGATGAAAAACATGGGTATGTGCTCTCCGCAGAACACTTGCGTGGGGCGATTATGAAAACCGTTATTGCTTCAGCCAAAAACGAGATACGCCCAGAGCTTTCTGGAGTGTATTTCGGTTTTTTTACTGAACGATACAACGGGCTTGTTCTTGCGGCCACGGACTCGTATCGCCTGGCTGAGTTTCAACTCCCTGTGGATCAAGGAACATCTGAATTTCGGTGTATTGTGCCCGCGCGGGCAGTCCTTGAAATTGTGCGCTTGGTTTCTTTGTCTGCTTCTCTTCAAAAAGAAACGAACATTCGTATTTCCTTGGGTGAAGGGCAACTTATGGTTCGGTATGGCACATTTGAGCTTACCACCCGTCTTATCGATGGGAAATACCCTGACTATGCTCAGATTATTCCAACATCATTCAAGACAACCGCGGTTTTTCCTGTAGAGCCGATGGTAAAACTCATTAAGGCAGCTGGTATTTTTGCCGCTTCGGGAGTAAATGCGGTATCATTCGATTGAAATGCCGGAGAAAAAACGATTGGGGTCTCGTCAACAAATACCCAAACTGGAGAATACAGCTCATCGATCGAGGCGGACATTGATGGCTCGGAGAATTCTATTTTTTTGAATCACCGGTATGTTCTCGAGGGGCTTCAGCATATTGATGGGGAGGCAGCAGAACTTCGCATGAATGGCGCGGACACCCCCTGCCTGTTTCGTTCAGATAAAAATCCTGGATATCTCTATATTGTCATGCCTATCCGGCAATGAGTCGTTTAGCGCACCTCGACCACTTCGGTGTCGGTTTCACGACGTGTGGCATCTTCCCCAACCACTTCTGCATGAAGCGTCCACACACCCGGTGATGGTGGATTTTCCCATTTGGCAAGTATTTGGTTATTGAAAAGGTTTGAGAAATCATGGAGTGTTGCCACCTCTACTATCTGGTTGCTTTTTTCGGCAAAGATACGGACTTCTTTCAGTCCGTCTTTTTTGATCGGATTCAAGAAAAAGACTCGGGGAAATTCCGATTGTGTGAGTGATACCGTTCGTTCCGCCCAGAATACTGCGGGGGATTCATCTCCTGTCGCCAGCGTAAATGGGACCTCGGCGATTCTTTTATTTCCAACATCATCTTCTGCGGTGACAATAAGTAGATGGTTGCCATTCGTGAGCCATGGGATGTAGCTTTCGAGTGTGAATGGCGCATGCTCGATGGTTGAAACGAATTTATCGTCTACTTTGTAGGACACTTGCCGTATGCCGCGTACGGCGCTCGTGCTAATATGGACGTTCAATCGTCGATCAGTGAGGATTGTTCCTGGAGTTGGGGAGAGCACTTCAAGTGATGGAGTGAGGTGCGATGTCTCTGGGGTGTCGAATGTCTTTGGTGGTTCATCAAATCGGACTTCCCAATTCGGGTTTTGTTCGCGCATGTGGCGGATCCAATCTTGAACACCGTCCTCCCACAGTTGGTATTGCGGATCTTCCTCCGGATGCTCGGGCACTGGCCCCCTTGGGTCATCTTTTTTTACATACTGAAGAATGTCATGTGGTGGGATGAAGGTTCGTTCTATAATAAGCTCTTGCGGCGTTGAGCTCGTTCCGATATTTCCCGTCATACGGTTGATGGGGAGAACAATGTTCCCGGCGTGGGATCCGCGAAGCACGGGCTTCTCCGCGTCATTTGGTGGTGGAATTGGAAATTCCTCGACAGGAGCTCCTTGAAGGGCTCGGCGCATGAATGTGTTCCAAATCATGCCTGCGACGCGCCCACCGCCAAATCCAGCCTTGAGCGGGGTGTTGTTGGTGTTCCCTGCCCACACACCAGCGACGAGACTGGGGGTATATCCGATTGTCCAGGCATCAACATAGTTGTTTGTTGTGCCTGTTTTTGCCGCGACCGGTCGATCAGGGAGTGTTAAATTGCTTCCAGCGCCAAAGACAAATGCACGCGCCGCGTCATCCGATAGGACATGTGAGAGTGTGGCGACAATTTCTTCATCAAAAATTTTTTCACCGACTGCTTTTTTCCATTCAGAGAGTACTTCCCCGTTTGAGTCCTCTATGGAAAGAATCGGCGTATGCGCCTGTCGAATACCTTTATTGGCAAAAACACCATAAGCGCTCACATGTTCAAGAAGTTTTACTTCACCGCCACCAAGCACCAATGATAATCCAAAGTCGCCCTGAGAAAGGGTAGTGTAGCCAAGTCTTTCCGCGAGAGCAATGGCATTTTCTGGCCCGACCAAGTACAGCATTTTTACAGCAGGGATATTCAGCGATCCTTGAAGCGCAGTGCGTACGGTGACTGGACCGCGTTCTTTTCCGTCATAATCAACTGGTTTGTAGTCCTTTCCTGAAACAGCAAAGTTCGTTGCCACATCAAAAAGAATTGTTTCCGGTGTGTACCCCTTTTCAAATCCAGCCGCGTAGACAATGGGCTTGAATGATGAACCTGGCTGGCGGAGCCCGAGCGTTGCGACATTGAACTGACCATCAATGGTTTCATCAAAAAAATCACGAGAACCGACCAGGGCGAGAATCTGTCCGGTTTTTGGATCAATTGCAACCAACGATGCGTTATTCGCGCCCGCTTCCTGGAATGTTTTTGCGGTTGACGATACTGCCTCCTCAGCGATTTTTTGTTTTTCCCAATCAAGCGTTGTGACAACCCTCAATCCGCCAGTGTCCACCAATTGTTCACCAAACTGCTCGATAAGAAGATCCTTTACGTAGAGAACAAAGTGAGGCGCCTCGATATTGGTGAATTGTCGCTTTAGGGTCAGTGGCTTTTGTTTTTCATTTTCGGCATCATTGCTTGTCACATACCCCTCTTCCACCATGCGTTTGAGTACAAAGTCTCGTCGATTTTTTAATGCATCCGGATTGTTCAGGTAGTATGATGGCGCTCGTGGAAGTCCCGCGAGTGTTGCGGCCTCGCCAAGACTCAGCTCACGAGCGTGCTTGCCAAAATAGCTTTGGGCCGCCGCTTCGACCCCATAGTTTGTTGAGCCGTAGGGTATTTCATTGAAGTAAATCTTTAGAATTTGGTTTTTTGTGTACTTTTGTTCCAAGCGTATGGAGAGAATAATTTCTTTTATTTTTCTCGTAATCGTCCGTTCATTCGTAAGAATCGCATTTTTGACCAGTTGCTGCGTGAGCGTTGACGCGCCTCCGCCGACTCTGCCGCGACCAATGATTCCATAGACGAATGACCTGGCGATAGAGAGTGGACGGATACCTTTGTGTTCAAAAAATTTTGTATCCTCGGTTGCGATTACTGCGTCGATAAGATATTGTGGCACTTCTTCGAGCTCAATAATAGTTCGTTTTTCTGAGGCAAAAATTTCATAGAGGAGGTGCGTGCCCGTGCGATCATATATTTTTGTGCTTTGGGCTACATGACGGTCGGTGAGACGGTCAGGATCTGGAAGATCTCGACTGATCCACGCAGCCA
>JAHFIC010000045.1 GCA_023246555.1 Candidatus Magasanikiibacteriota bacterium | reverse complement strand
GATCAAACACCGGATCGCTTAATAAAAATAGACATCCAAACAGGCGCCAGAACCGATATTGCTCTTGAGCAACCGCATGTCATTGACACCATCACCGTGGCGCCAGACGGCCGAACACTGAATTTCACCGACAAAACGCAAGCTGGCGTTTTTGAAGTGGGGCTCTAACGTATATGCGTTCACGACATTTGCTTCTTATCTTTATACCCGCCTTCATCGTTGGTGCTTTTGGATTTTTGGTGCAAATCATCCGGTACCAGCCGCTAATTCCAAAAGACATTCGGCAAAAAACTTATGACCTCAATATCCCGATTTATGACGACGACCCTGTGCTCGGAAACAAACGCGCGCCAATCACGATTATCGCTTTTGAGGATCTCGGGTGCGTGCCATGTCGCGAAAGCATGAAGGTATTGAACGCCCTCATCGCCGAGTATCCAAAAAAGATAAAAGTAATCTGGAAAGGCCTGCCCATTACGCAATTCCCAACCCCCTCAGCGCGTGCGCACGCCTACGCGTTCTGCGCGCACAAAGAAAAAAAATTCTCATTCTTTGAGCAAACGTTTATTGAAAACGACGCCTCGGGAGAAGAAGAATCGCTTCGCGAAATATCGCAAGCAATTGGACTCGATGAAAAAAATATGACTGACTGCCTTGCGTCAGACGTATGGAGCCGCTACCAAGAAAAAACAGAAGCCTTGGCAACATCATTGAATATTCAAGCTGTCCCGGCGTTATTTATTCAAAATAAACAAATCAACCCTCCGCATTCTGTTGCCGCGTGGGCTGAATTCCTTAATCTTTCATTATGAAACAATTGCTTGCGGCCATTGGTGTCTTGGGATCGTGCATCCTGATTTTTTCCACTACACCGGTTTTCACGCAAAATACCACCATTGCGACTCCGAACGACACTTTTAATGATAAGGTGGAGTTGAAAACACCGCAACCGCGCATCGGCATCCCCGGCTTACAGCTCACGCCGATCGGAGAAAATATCGACGAAGAAGAAGGGGTGATTTATGTTTCTTTCTTGGGAGAATACATCGCCGCCGTCTATAAATACGCCGTCACTATCGCATCGCTTGTGGCCGTGATTATGGTGATTGTCGCCGGTTTCCAGTGGACCGCATCCGGCGGGAGTCCGGAAATGATCACGTCCGCCAAAAAACGCTTGGTCGGAGCCGTCACCGGCCTTATTCTCGCTGTCGGCTCATACGTTATCCTCTATGCCATCAACCCGGAACTCGTGCAATTCCGGAGTTTGCGAGTGAAATATGTTGAATCTCTTCCGTTTGTGGATAGCCATGGAGTGGAAGATGATTCAGTGCAAGGGCAAGTCGCCACGAGTTTTGACGCGCCGGAAGGCGGCAATATCATCGGACCAGGTATACTCAAAGTGCCTGCGAATTTAAAAGACCCGATAGAAAACGTGGCGGAAGAATTAGAAAAAACTGGACGAGGGATATACATCGCCGCAAGTTTCCGAACCGTCGCCATGCAAAAAACACTGATTGAAAGAAATTGTCAAAATCCTCCTGGTTCCGCGACCTGCAACCCAAAACCGAACCGTGCCCAAACCTGCATCCTCAAAGATAACAACCCAGCGAACTGCCCGCACACGACAGGTCAGGCGCTGGACATTTGGGCAACGGAAGGAAGTGAACAGTGTGTCAGGCAGGAAACATGCTTAAAAAGCCTCTTCCAGTGCCAAAATAATCCCTGCCAAAAGCAGCTGATTGACGAAATGAATTTGGAAGGATTTTGTGTTTCAGATGCTGAGCCATGGCATTTTGAAAAACCAAAAATGTCTTCAGATTGTCATGGAGAAGAAAAAGCTTCCTCTTAACCGCACTGCTGGCTAAATTGCTTATCAAGGATCACTCCATTATGAAATCCGGAACTATACTATTCTCCTGCACGCACTGCGACGCGCAGTATCCGAAATGGACCGGCCGATGCCTCACCTGTGGACAATGGTCGACGATTGTTGAATCTTTGCCATCAAATTCCAACCCCCTTTCCCCCACCGGAAAAACCGTCCTCTTTACTCGGATAGGAGAGACAAACCAAGAAGCCCCTGTCCGCAAAGCAACCGGAATAGAGGAGATTGATCGCGTGCTTGGCGGCGGCATTGTCCCCGGAAGTTTCACGCTCCTCGGCGGCGAGCCCGGCATCGGCAAATCCACGCTCGCCCTGCATATCGCCGCGGCGATTCCAGGATCACTCTATTTTTCCGGTGAAGAATCTGTTGAACAAATCCGACTTCGCGCGAATCGCATGGGTGGAATCGGTGTGTCTATTGACATTGCGCATACCAACAACACCGACGACATTGTTGCCACTATTCTTGAACGTCGCCCGCCTCTGGCGTTGGTCGACTCGATTCAAACCATTGCCTCAGGCGATGCGATGGGAGACATGGGAAGCGTTTCTCAAGTCCGCGCCAGTGCAGGCAAACTCCTCCAAACAGCAAAGCTGACTGGCACAGCGATTGTCCTTATTGGACATGTCACAAAAGACGGCGCGATCGCCGGACCAAAAACGCTGGAGCATATTGTCGATACGGTTCTCTCATTTGACGGAGATCCTCATCATGGATTTCGAACGCTCCGAGCGACAAAAAATCGTTTTGGTGGCACCGACGATGTCGGTGTCTTTGACATGACAGAACGTGGACTCGTCGGCATTCCAGATCCATCAAAAACATTGCTCGAAAATACGAGTCCGGCGATGCCGGGAAGCGTTCTCACCTGTCTCGTCGATGGCCGACGGCCGTTTCTGGTGGAAATTCAAGCGCTCGTGACAAAAACGATGTTTGGATATCCGGTACGTAAAACCAGCGGCTTTGATCTGAATCGACTGCATCTCCTTACTGCAGTTCTCCAAAAAAGGACCGCACTGAACTTTTCCCAACATGATATTCATTTGAATATTACCGGTGGTACGCACGCGAAAGAACCAGCGGCAGATGTGGCCGTCTGCCTTGCGCTCATGTCTGCCTACAAAGACACTGTCATTGGAAAGGACCTTATGGCGTTCGGTGAAGTGGGATTGGGAGGAGAACTAAAAGGCGTACCCCACACTGAGAAACGAGTGGGATTAGCGCGTGATCTTGGGTTCACACGGGTCATTGTTCCAAAACACACACGCGGACTCACCGTGCCCCAAGGCATTCGCATGATCGACGTGCCAACAATCAACGAACTCATCGCGCACCTGCCATAGTCCGCTATTCCAAATGAACCGATTGTTCAAAGCGGCTGATCTTTTTTCGCAATTCTGGATACTGTGTCACATCAATATCGCGCGCCAGAGAACGCGCGAGACGAATGAGTTCAACATCCCTCATCGTCGCAATCCGAAGCTGCATCAGGCCGCTTTGCTCTTTTCCATAGACCTCTCCCGGGCCGCGAATTGCCAAATCATATTCCGCAAGCCGAAACCCATCAATCGTTTTCTCAAAAAATGCCAGACGCTCCTCCGCGGCATTGCCACCCGCTTCCTGAAAAAGAAAACAATACGACGCATATGAACTGCGGCCAACCCGACCGCGGAATTGATGAAGTTGCGCCAAACCAAAATGCTCGGCGCCTTCAATCATCATCACCGTCGCGTTGGGGACATCTACCCCGACCTCCACGACCGAGGTGGACACGAGAATATCAATCTTCCCTGCCGTAAACGCGCGCATGGTTTCCTCCTTTTCTTTCGATTTCAATTTTCCGTGCAAAAATCCCACGCGCAAATCCGAAAAAATGTTCTCCGATAACTTTTTGTATTCACTCAAAACAGCCACTTTATTGCTTGCTTCTAGATTCTTGTCTATGAGTGGACAAACGACAAACGCCTGCCGCCCTTTCTGTATTTCGGCGCGAATGAATTCATATGCGCGATCCCGATTGTTTGGTGCGACGACTCGTGTCCTCACTGGTTTTCTCCCTTCCGGCATCGTGCGAATAATCGATATATCCAAATCTCCATAGATGGTCAATGCCAAAGAACGCGGAATCGGCGTTGCGGTCATAGAGAGAAAATGCGCCAGGCCACGAATGCGTTTGCGGTGAAGAACACCGAATCGATGCTGTTCATCGACAATCACCAGCCCGACGTTTTCTACCAGCACATCGTCCTCAAGAAGCGCGTGCGTGCCGACAATCACATTTCCATGGTTCATTTCTTTTCGACTCCGTGTCATACACCCGACAACGACGTCTGTGTGCTGAAACAACTGACGCAACGTCTCATAATGTTGAGATGCTAAAATTTCTGTTGGCGCCATAATGATCGTCCGAAATCCCTGAACAGTTGCCGCGTACGCGGCAATTCCTGCGACAACCGTTTTTCCACAACCGACATCTCCTTGCAGGAGCCGATTCATGGGCGTTTCCCCTGCAATATCCTTAAGGATTTCCCACGCGGCGATCTTTTGATCTTTCGTGAGGGTGTATGGCAACGATTGCACAAACGCGCGCACCGCAACTTCTGGAAATTGGATGACGGGAGCTCGTGCCTCTAATCGTTCGCGGCGAAGCCTTTCGGCTTTGAGTTGAAGTAGAAATAATTCACCGAATTTCAACCTACGTTCTGCGGATCGAAGCGCGACATCAGTATCCGGAAAATGGATGGAATGAAGTGCCTCTGGCAACGGAATCACATTGGCCAATTGGCGGACAGAATTCGGAATCCATTCTTCAATCGTCTTTGCCTCATCAATCACGCTCGCGATGAGGGATCGAATCTGTTTTTGTGTCACACCAGACGTCAATGAATACAGAGGAACTAGCCGAGCCGTATGCGTGGTTGATATTCCTTCTCGTTTTTTTTCAAAACTTGGATTTGTCATTGTTAACCCCAACCTGTCGCGCTTTACCCGTCCAGAAAAATACACCTGGTCCCCAATCTTTAGTGTGTGTGCAATAAATGGCTGGCCGAACCACACTAAACGGAGACTTCCGTTTTCATCTCTAACGACTGCCTCCGTGACCATCATGCGTTTTCGCCGACTTCTTTTGCTCGCGATAACTTCAATTGTCACGAGAATAGTGGCATTTTCCTCATCATGAAGTTCCGAAATAAGGCGCACGGAACGGAAATCCTCATAGCGAAATGGAAAATGAAATAATAAATCACGTACGGTGAAAATCCCCAAACGCTGAAGATGCTTTTCGGTTGTTTTTCCAACACGGTTCAGTTGTGATACTGGCGTATCGAAGGTCATCGTGTGCACCCGCTAAGAATCGAACTTAGATTACCAGCTCCGCAAGCTGGTGTCCTATCCGTTGAACGACGGGTGCATTATGTAAGTGGAAAACGAAAAGAAGTATAGCGTGAAAACCACCCCACCGTTAACCACCCT
>JAHFIC010000003.1:20668-43073 GCA_023246555.1 Candidatus Magasanikiibacteriota bacterium | reverse complement strand
ATGGCTTCGCGGAAATTAAAACCGGATTTTTGTTGCCCCATGATGTTTCTCATCATGTCGTTTTCCGCAAAACGTCCGACTTTGGAAATCAAGTATCCGAGCATTTCCGATTTATGGAAATCGGAGGTTTTTGCTTGTTCTTTTTCCCAAAATGCACGCACGACTGGGTCCTGAAGTTTTTTTAGATACTCTTTCACGTAGTCTTCATCAGTAAACATGCGTGGGATATCGATAATAGTGCCCGGATCCTCGATATCAGCCATAAGGGTGAGCATCACGTTCCTCATGCTGTGCTCAAACATGGGGCCAATCATCTCCGGCGGAAAGAGTTTGTAAAAAATTGCGATCATTTCCTGTACAGCGAAATCACGCTGATCTGCCGTTTTCGCTTCAAGCATGTTGAGACCAATGGGGCGTTCAAGATCGGAGGGGTTGAAGACAATGACGTCTTCCGCCCGCTCTTTCGGGATATGTCCTAAAATGTGTTCCACAAGATCTCCGTGCGGATCGATCACGCAAACGCCATGGCCGGCATGAATATCCTGAATGGCGAGATTTTGGAGGAATACCGACTTTCCGGTACCGGATTTACCGATGACGTAGAGGTGGCGGCGACGATCTTCTTCTTTCATGCGGATCGGAAGATCTATCCCTCGATAGAGCACATGGCCCAAGAGGATCCCCTCGGGAGGAATATTTGTCGGTGGTGGCGCTTTTCGCGCTCCGAGCCATTTGATATAGGGGGCCTCAGTCGAGTGCAGCGGTAGATGCCAAAACGACGCCATTTCTTCCGTATTTGCCACAAATGATCGCCGATCGTGAAATGAGCGGTAAATAAAGTCTTGAATGAGGCGTGTTTGATTTCTTGGGACAATGGTATGGAAGCTGTTTCCGTAACGATAGAGATTATATTGTCCAAACGCGTTGATGAGATGGTCGAGGTGCTGTCGTGCGACGTCCTTGGCGTCTGCCACAGAAAGCAGTCGAACCGTGACGTCTAATCCTCCCTTGGACATCTTTTCTTCGATACCTTTGAGCATCTCTTCTTCCATTTGGGATGGCGTGTACACCTCGCCCCTGTCTTTATCTTTTTTCTGGCGGTCAAAAAACATTTTGCCGAATTCGCGAATAAATTTTCCGAAAGCGGTCCGGTGGGCGATATGCTCGAATTTTTCTCCTTTTTTCACTGCGCGGACGATATAGACGCCACGGCGGCGCCATTTTTTTTTCGCAGAACGAACAACGTACTGCACCGCGGCGGCGCCATGGTGGTCGTGCGCTTTTGATAACACGTTTAGAATGCCGGAGAGCGGGTCAGAGGAGATGGTTTTATACGTCTTAAACGGAAAGACATGTGGGTTGGTTGCGTCGAGGTACGCGCCCACAATGGCGCTGTGTTCGTGGAAGATGTTGTAGTCGGTGATTTCATCGATTTGCGCGCTCGGGTATTGGGCATGGATTTGTTCTTCGATCATCTGGCGCATCTTCAGCGGCGCATCCACGTAAAAATAGATGAGGTTGTTGTAGGAAACGATTTCAAACGTGAAATAGTCGCTTCGTCCGAAAAGCCAGCGCCTGAATCCTCGTTCTGGCCTAAGACCAGCAATCGTAGAAAAAAAAGTTTCTGTAATCGCGATTTCTTCTCGGATCTGCTCAATGCGTTCCTGCTCCTGCTGATTCTGCTGCCCTTCGGTTTTTCGCTCCTTGGGAACAAGAATTTGCAGGATCATTCTTCGAAATGCCTTTGTCCGTCTATGAGAGCGGTGAACAATGGAACGAAGAAGAAAAAGAAATCCTAAAATAAGAAGAAAAAACATGATGCCGATGAGGATCCAGAGAATAATAATGGGGCCTGCGGCAAGGTCAATCATACCAAGGATTTATTTGTCTTGACGATATTTGAGCGCGATGATTTTGTCGGCTTTAATTTTTGCCTCTTGTTCGAGAAAATAGCGATTGACACCCGGAAGAAGCATGAGCCAGCGGAGAAGCAATTTAAGAATTTTTTTGACTTTCACATGGGTTTTTTTGAGTAGCTGACGGATCGCATAAGCGGTTTTTTCTCCGGCAATTTTGAATTCTTGTTTTTTGGTTGCGTCAAGCGATTGATACGCTTCGGAGAGGTGCTCTTCCATAATTTTTTCCACGCGCATGGTGAGTTCGTCGCGAGGCGTTTGAACTTGCTGGATCGTTTTTTTTGGTTTTCGTCCCACGGCGCGTTTGAGAGTATCAACCGCTTGGTCAATTGTGCCTTCTTTTTCTTGCAAAGGAGAAGTAGTCGTCTGTTCTTTTTGTACCTCAAAGCGCGCTTCCCGTCGTGGAAGCGTTTCGGTTGTTCCCTGTTCTTGTAGTCCAAGCGGTATTTCTTGGCGCGTATCCTCTGATGACTTCTCTACCATACAAAGCCCTCCTAGTATATCAGAACGACGCGTACACGTCATGTTTTTTTGAGGGATGGGCCGGTTGCGGTGTCCTCAATGGTGAATCCTCGAGCGATAATCTCTTGGCGAAGTTGGTCGCTTTCATTCCATCTCTTTTCTTTTCTTGCCCGCTCTCTGTTTTTTACCAGTGCTTGCACATCATGTGGAATATGCGTGTTTTTCTCTTGAAGGTCCTTCAGTCCTAATCCCAAAATTGCATCAAACGCATCGAGGGATGCTTTTTTTGCGGAAGGAGGATAATCGCTTTTAACCAGATCCCACATGATGGCAAGAGCTTGCGGCATATTGAGATCGTCGCTCATGGCATCAAAAAATTTCTTTTCGTACTCTGCGCATCCGATTTTTGGCTCGGCCTTCCATCCATTGACGATACGGTAGAGGTGCTCCAACCCTTCTTCTGCTCCAGCAACAGCTTTCCAGCTGAACGTGAGTTGCTTGCGATAGTGTGTCTGTAATAAGAAATAGCGATAGGCGACCGGAGAAATTCCATGATCCTGGAGCGTTTGGAGCGTGATGAAATTTTCTTCGGACTTTGCCATCTTCGCATCGTTGATATGTAAGAATTCTCCATGGAGCCAGTACTGTACCCAAGGTTTTTTTCCGGTTGCAGTTTCTGATTGCGCGATTTCGTTGGTGTGATGCACCGGCACATGATCAATGCCGCCGCAGTGGATGTCAAATTGCTCACCTAAATATTTCATACTCATGGCAGAGCATTCAATGTGCCAGCCGGGGAACCCTTTCTTCTCAAAGGCCGTCCATTCCATTTGGCGTTTTTCTTGTGCAGGAGTGAATTTCCATAAGGCAAAGTCGTTTGGATGTTTTTTTTCTCCCATGTCTACGCGGGCACCCGCTTTGAGCTTTTGTTCTTTGAGGTGAGCAAGTTTTCCATAGTCCGGAAGCTTGGTGGTGTCAAAATATATGCCGTCCGATGTCTCGTAGGTGTAGCCTTTATTTTTGAGCGTCTGAACGAGCGCGATTTGTTCTTTGATATGGTCGGTTGCTTTGCACCAGGTGTCAGGTGGAATTAAATTGAGAAGAGCGCTATCTCGTTTGAACGCGTCGGTGTAAAATTCCGCCACGTCCCACGCAGTCTTTCCTTCGCGTCGCGCACCCTTTTCCATTTTATCTTCTCCACTGTCGGCATCGTCGGTCAAATGTCCGACATCGGTTATATTCATAACATGATGCACGTGGTACCCCTCGTGCTGAAGCGTGCGTTTCAGCACGTCTTCAAAGACATAGGTACGCAAGTTGCCGATGTGCGCATAATGGTAGACGGTCGGTCCACAGGTATACAAACCCACAATCTTGTCGTGGAGTGGCGTGAAGAGCTCTTTTTTTCTGGTCAGGGTATTGTACAGTTTCAGCATAGGGATTATTTATGGTATACTACGCCATACTATGTCATTATTCAAGACAGACGAAGCATATCTTGGCATTGATTTGGGTGCGGGTGGCATGAAATTGGTTGAATTGAAAAAGACAAAAGGGCGACCACAGCTTTGGACGTACGGAATTGCGGAAGAAGCATTGGATATTCGCATTGACAAAGATGCGCCAACACCTGATCCGCGCATTGAATCATACGCGCGACTCCTTCGTCATCTCGTGGAAACAAGTCGCGCCACGACTCAACATGTTACAGCAAGTTTGCCAGTGTCTCAGGTGTTTCATGCGGTGGTGACATTGCCGATCGTGCCAGAGAAAGAAAGGGAGTTTCACATTCGGAACAAAGTGGCGAAGATGCTCCCACATCCCATTGAAGAAATGCAGATCGTGCACCAACCATTTGGGAAAACAGATGTTTCAAAAAAAGTCGAGGCGAAAGACATGAAATTGCTCGTCACCGCCGCGCCAAAGCGTTTAATCCAATTTTATAGCGATATTTTTAAAGCCGCTGGACTCACACTCGATGAGTTGGAAACAGAGGCATTTGCACTTGCGCGATCCCTTGTTGGTCGCGACATAGCAACCGTTATGGTCGTCGACATTGGAGCGGAGCGCACCAATTTTTTTATTATTGATGATGGCGCACCAGTCACACACCGAAGCATTCAAGTCGGTGGCCGTTTCATTGATGCACAACTCCAACAGATCCTTGGCATCGAGAAGAGCTTGGTATCCCAGGTGAAATATGATCTTGCTCGATCTGCGGAATCCATGCTGGGGCCCGATATGGTTTCGGGGATTGTTGACCCCATCGTGAAGGAGATTCAGTATGGTTTTGATTTGTTTTTGCGTCAAACGGGAAATGAAGGAAAACGGCCGGAAAAGATTGTTTTAACCGGAGGCGCTGCGCTGTTTCCAGCCTGTGTTTCCGCCATTCAGCGCGCATGTGATATGAAAGTGTTTGTGGGCGATCCGTGGGCGCGTGTTGTCTATCAACAGCGTTTGAGGTCGACACTCGATACGATCGGTCCGCGGATGGCTGTATCGATTGGGCTTGCCCTCCGGAGAATTTTTTCGAAATGATGATTCATCCACATTTGGGCTTCACAGGACTAAGAGAGTTTCTGTATACTATGACCACGTATCTTTTCTCGATATGACGAAAAAGACTGAACGCGCGCATGTGCTCCTGGTAGAAGATGATGAGTTTTTAGCAAATATCTATAAGACAAAATTTGAAATGGAGGGATTTAAAGTGAGTGTCGCACTGAACGGCGAGGCGGGACTCGCCGATGTAAAGAAGAAATGTCCTGATATCGTTATTTTGGACATTCTTCTTCCAAAAATGGATGGTTTCGTGGTTCTCGAAAAGCTGAAAGCGGATCCAGAAACTAAGCATGTCCCCGTTATATTACTTACAAACTTAGGTCAAAAAGATGATGTCGAAAAAGGATTGAAACTTGGGGCGGCGGATTATCTTATTAAAGCGCATTTCAAACCATCGGAAACGGTTGAAAAAGTGAAAAAAGTTCTTCATGTATGAAAAAAGTTTCTCGAAAGGGGGTGAAATGTTTATGAAAAAACGTGGGTTTACGCTTATTGAACTTCTCGTTGTTATCGCAATCATTGGCTTGCTCTCAACACTCTCCGTTGTTGCTTTGGGGACTGCGCGCGAACGCGCAAGAGATGCAGTACGCCTTTCTGATCTCCGCACTATCAGCATAGCACTTGAATTGTATTACAACGAAAATTCTGCATATCCGACTGCTGCTACAGCCGTTACGCTTGGCGCCGGAAACTATGCTTGCTTGAACGTCAGCGGCTGGGACGCCACAGGATGCACGACTCCATATCTTGAATCAGTCCCAGTGGATCCAGGCTCCAATGACTACAGCTATACTTCTGCCGATGGTTCAACATATACGGTTGACGCGGCACTTGAAGGCATTAGTGGAGATTTAGATGGCACTATTCAGTTATCGCCATCAGGAATTCTTGATGTCTAAAGATGTCTTGGCAAAACACCCCAGAGGGATATCCCGGGGTGTTTTGTTTTTTGTAGCCCTACGGTATACTTTGACCAAGAAGCGTATGTTTTTTTTTGGCTTTATTATTTTTCTCATTGGTGCGGTGGTCGGAAGTTTTGTAGACGCGCTTGTCTGGCGGACAAAGGAGCGTTTGCCGATTGTTTTTGCCCGGTCAATATGCACAACCTGTCACGCGATGATTTCTTGGTTTGATAACATTCCCATTTTCAGTTTTTTTATCCTGCGGGGGCGGTGTCGGTCGTGTCAAACACCGATTGCTTTTCGATACCCAATCGTTGAGGCCATCGTCGGGGTGCTTTTTGTCGTCGTGGGATATGCGCATCGGTTTTCTGTGACGCCCGAATTCATTCGCGATGCGTTTCTTGCGACGCTCTTGGTGGTTGTTTTTTTGTACGACTTTTTTTATGGTGAAATTCTCGATCGCTTTACGACGATTCCGGCCATTATCCTCTTTTTCGCGTCGCTGGTGTTTGGGTGGGCGACGCCGCAAAGCATGGGATTGGGTATCGCTCTCGGCGCTGGATTTTTCTTTGCGCAATTTATTGTTTCCAAAGGCCGATGGATCGGCGGCGGCGATATCCGACTTGGCGCCTTCATGGGTGTCGTGTTGGGCTGGCCGAATATTTTGTCCGCGCTTTTTTTCGCCTACACCGTGGGTGCGTTGGTGAGTATTGTCCTCCTAGCGGTGAAAAAGAAAAAAATGACGGATGAGACACCTTTTGGAACGTATCTGGCTCTCGGAACATTTGCCACCATGTTGTATGGCGATAGAATGATCGCGTGGTATCTTGGATTTTTGCGTTAAAAATGTATGACGACAAAGGACACCCAAAAAAAGCTCCAACGACTACGCGCGCAAATTGATGATTTGCGGTATCGGTACCATGTATTGAATGATCCGGAAGTTACAGATGCGATGTATGATGGGCTCATGGGAGAATTACGCGCATTGGAAGACGCGTATCCGGAACTTGTAACGACGGATTCTCCCACCCAGCGCGTGGCCGGCAAACCTTTGGACAAATTTCAAAAGGTGACGCACAAAGTGCCGCAGTGGTCGTTCAATGATGCGTTCAATGAGACAGAGATGCGTAATTGGGAAACGCGCATCCTCAATTATTTAGAAAAACAGCTGGGACGCCGACCGCAAAATTTGTCCTATCTGTGCGAACTTAAAATCGACGGTTTGCACATGGTGTTGACGTATGAAAACGGCGTATTAAAAACCGCAGCGACTCGCGGCGATGGCAAGATTGGTGAGGATGTCACCCAAAACGTGAAAACGATTCAGAGTGTACCCCTTCGATTGAACGAGGCCGTGGATATTGTCGCAGAAGGCGAGGTGTGGCTGTCGTCCGAGATGCTGAAGTTAATCAATCAGGATCGCGCAAAGAGCGATGAGCCGCTTTTTGCGAATCCACGGAATGCCGCGGCCGGCACCATGCGACAGTTGGATTCGAGTATTGTTGCAAAGCGCAAATTATCTTTGACGGTATACGACTTATCGCTGGGCGAGACTCCAAAAACACAGGCAGAAGAGCTCGTGCGCTTGAAAGAGCTTGGTTTTGCGACGGACAGTCATTGGCGCCAATGCTCCAACCTTGACAGTGTATTCCGATTTCATAATGAGTGGCAAAAAAAACGCGAGCTTCAGCCGTTTTGGATCGATGGCGTGGTGATCAAAGTGAATGAGCGGACATACCAAGATGCTCTCGGTTTCACGGGCAAAGCGCCGCGCTGGGCAATTGCGTACAAATTCCCCGCTCACCAGGGGACGACCAAGATCAAAGATATTTATGTGCAGGTGGGACGGACCGGCGCGTTGACCCCGGTCGCCCTTATGGATCCGGTCAAGCTTGCGGGGACAACCGTGACGCACGCCACACTGCATAATTTTGACGAGATTCGCCGGCTCGATGTTCGGGTTGGGGATACGGTGGTCGTGCAAAAAGCGGGAGATATTATTCCCCAAGTCGTCCGGGTGCTTGAAAAAATGCGCACCGGCAAGGAGAAAAAGGTATCTGAACCAAAGCGCTGTCCCATTTGTGGCAGCGGCGTTGAACGCCGGCATGTGCTTGATAAAAAGCAAGAAAAATCAGCGGCGCTCTTTTGTGCAAATTCCGCCTGCTATGCGCAGGAGCTCCGGCGTATAACGCATTTTGTATCAAAACACGCGTTTGATATCGACGGCTTGGGTGTAAAAATCGTTGAACAGCTTATGCAGAAGGGGCTCATCAAAACCCCAGCTGATCTTTTTGTCCTGACAAAAGGCGATCTTGAGCCGCTCGAGCGCTGGGGCGAAAAATCAGCGGAAAATTTGTTAAAAGCCATGAACACGGCAAAAAACATTTCGCTTGCTCGCTTCATTTATGCTCTGGGGATTCCACAGGTTGGTGAGGAAACAGCGATCCGTCTGGCTGAACAGTTCGGGGCACTGAAAAAAATTATGCAAGCGAGCGAAGAAGAACTTATGGCCGTTTCAGATGTCGGCCCTAGAGTGGCAGGAGAGACTGTTCAATTTTTTGCAAACAGAACCAATCAAAAATTCGTTTTTCAACTCATCGAAAACGGTATTGGGATAAAAAGTCGAAAGTCGAAAGTCGAAAGTCGAAAATTTTTGGGGAAGACATTTGTGCTGACCGGAACATTGTCGTCGCTGTCGCGCGACGAGGCAAAAGAAAAAATCCGAAGTGCTGGCGCAGACGTGTCCGAATCAGTAAGCAAGAAAACAGGTTATGTCGTGGTTGGCGAAAATCCTGGCAGTAAATTTGATAAGGCAAGACAGCTTGGCATTGAAATTTTGAGCGAACAGCAATTTTTATCGCTTTTTAAATGAGAGAGCCCGATTGCGTGTGCAATGCGGGCTTTTTGAATGCGGACGCCAGGAGTTGAACCTGGTTCTCGGATACCGGCGGTTCGGTTGCCAGATCTTATTGTACCAGCAGCCCCCATTTTCACCTTTCGGTGAAGATTCTGCTCTTACAAATGCCGAATAACGGCATGATTTTTCCATGAAGAGCCCGCCTGTCGGGCGTCCGCGGAAAAGAAAATAAAAAACAAAGATCGACAGTTACAATCTTATTTACGCATTGTTATTTTGTCAAACGCTTGATAGTATGGATACATATGCCGCGACTTTCTCCCACAGATATTGAACAAATAGCCACGCTCGCTCGACTCAAGCTTACTGACCAGGAAAAAGAACGGTATGCGTCTCAGCTATCAGTTGTTTTTGAGTATATGGAAATCCTGCGAGAGGTGAGTGTGGACGATATTTCAGAAACCAGCCAAGTCACCGGCCTTGAGGATGTTACGCGAGAAGATGTGCCGATCGCCAGAAGCGACGAAGTGAAAAGAAAGCTTATTGCCGCATTTCCGGAACGGGTTGGAAATCTGCTCAAAGTGCCGGCGGTTTTCCACGAGAATCTAGAATCTAGAAAATAGAATCTAGAATTTTATGCTGTTGAATGAATTGACGATTGTTGAGGCGGCAGACGGACTTCGCAAGAAAAAATTTTCCTCTGTCGAATTAACCGAGGCGTGTTTGAAGCGCATTCACGAAAGAAATGAAACCTTGAATGCGTTTATTACGGTCGCGGATGAGTCCGCGCTTCTCGAGGCCAAGCGGGCGGATAAGCAAATACAAAAAGGCGTTGCTGTCCATGCCCTGACAGGCGTTCCGTTTTCCGTGAAAGACGCGATTTGCGTTAAAGATATCCGTTCGACTGGAGCGGCAAAGATTCTTGATTCGTATCTGCCGCCGTATGACGCCACGGTTATTGAGAAAATTCGTTTGCTCGGCGGGATTATGATTGGAAAAACCAATTGCGATACGTTTGGCCACGGCGCTTCAAATGAAAATTCCATGTACGGGCCGGTAAAAAATCCACACGATGAAACCAAAGTGGCTGGCGGATCATCGGGGGGCTCGGCTGCATCCGTGGCTGATCACATGGCGGTCTACTCTATTGCCGAAGATACGGGCGGATCGATTCGCTGGCCAGCGTCGGCGTGCGGGATTGTCGGCTTCCGTCCGAGCTATGGGCGCAATTCGCGCTATGGGATTATGCCGATGGCCAGCTCGCTTGATGTCGTTGGCCCCATGGCAAAAACCGTAGCGGATATAGCGCTCCTCATGGAAACAATGGCAGGGCATGATCCAAAAGACGCGACAACGGTTCCCGATGCCGTGCCCGCGTATACAAAAAAATTAAAAAATAAACCGGCGACAGCCCGGTTAAAAATCGGCATTCCCAAAGAATACCTGGAATTGGAAGGCCTGAACAAAGAAGTGAAAGCCGTGAGCGAAACCGTCATCACTCGTTTGAAAGAGGCCGGGGCCACGATCATTCCGCTCTCTCTTCCACATACGAAATATGCGATCCCGGTGTATTATATTCTGGTTCCATCAGAGGACAGTTCGAATTTGGCGCGGCTCGATGGAATCCGCTACGGTGTGCGTGCGGACGAATCGGCGCTCTATGATTTGTATGCGGCATCACGCGCCAAAGGATTCCCCGACGAAGTGAAACGCCGGATTATGATCGGCACATATGCGCTGTCAGCCGGGTATTATGACGCGTATTATCGGAAAGCGGCGCGGGTGCGCACACGAATCATCCGCGATTTTGAAGAAGCATTTCGTGAGGTGGATGCAATACTTGCTCCCACATCGCCGTTTCCCGCTTTTGGATTAGGTGAAAAAAAAGACGATGTCCTGGCAATGTATCTGGCCGATATTTTTGTCAGCCCGGCGGCCGTCGCCGGTATTCCGGCACTTTCGGTGCCGGTGGGGAAGACGAAGGCTGGCTTGCCGGTCGGCATGCAGGTGATTGGCAAACGATTGGGGGAGGAAATCGTGTTATCCATCGGTTCTTTACTCGAGGGAATATGCAAATAAATAATAGTAAAAAAAATCTTCAAAAAATAAACGCGGCTCAACCGGTAGCGAAAGAGATTGCGGACTATCGAGACACGTGGCGCGTATTTCGGATTATGGCGGAATTGGTCGAGGGGTATCAGTTTCTTTCGAAATTTAAAAAAGAAGTGACGATTCTCGGTTCGGCCCGATTCCCTGGTACGCATTCTTATTATGCAATCGCGCGCGAGCTCGGCGCGCTCCTGGCAAACAATGGGTTCACGACCATTACTGGCGGGGGCCCTGGGATTATGGAAGCTGCCAATCGCGGCGCGTATGAAGCGGGTGGCGAATCCGTTGGCTTGAATATCCAACTTCAGCACGAACAGCGAGCGAATCCATATGTAAAAAAATCGACGGCATTTTATTATTTTTTTACACGCAAGGTGATGCTCACCTCCCCGGCAGACGCATTTGTGTTTTTCCCTGGAGGGTACGGCACTATGGATGAATTCTTTGAGATTGTTGACCATATGGATTTGGGCGTGATGACAAAGGTGCCGGTGGTATTGGTAGGGCGAGAATATTGGGGGCCACTCATCGCATTTTTAAGAAAGAGTTGTTGCGGCATTCACGCGATCTCCGACGACGTTATTGATTCTTGGTCTGTGGTGGATACGGCGGCAGATGCTTATGCGTGTATTTCGGAAGCAAAAGAAACACGAAATATCTGCGAGATTGATCCAAACAGTTTTTACTGCGGCGGAAATATTGATTGGAAGATTTTTCGCGTCATGGCGGAATTGGTTGAAGGATTTGAGTTTTTGACCGGTCTCACCCACGCGGTTACCGTACTCGGCACCAAGAGTATTGGTTCCGAGCATCGATATTATGAAGCGGCGCGAATCCTCGGAGAACGAGCGGCTGAACATGGATTTTCAGTCGTTACCGGTGGGAAGACCGGCATTGCGGAAGCGGTAAACAAAGGCGCATTCGAGCGAGGCGGCAATTCGCTTGGTATTGGCATGAAAGTTGGACAGAACGCCCAGGTGAATCCGTACATGAATAAATCAATTTTGTTCCAGTTTCCTTTTACCAGAAAGCTCATGATTACGGCGCCGACGAAGGCATTTGTCTTTTTCCCCGGAGGTTTTGGCACACTTCATCAATTATTTGAGATTCTCACGCTTATTCAAACCAAGAAGATCAAGCGACGCCCGGTCATCTTGTTTGACCACGCGTTTTGGGAGCCGCTCCACGCTTTTATCAAGGAAGTATTTGTTCACAAGATTGGCACGATTGACGAGAAAGACGACGAGATTTATCAAATTGTTGATACGCCAGAGGCGGCGATGAAACTTATCGAGCAAATCGTGTGATTCCGTGGTTTCAATGGGAGGTCTTGTATCTTGGCCCGATCCCGATACGGATTTGGGGGCTTTTTGTCTCGCTTGGAATGCTGGTCAGCCTCTCCTATGTCTGGAGATTTGCCAAGAAAAGCGGTTTCCAGAGAGAGCGCATGCTCGATCTCGCACTGTGGATGATTGTTGGTGGTTTCGTTGGCGCAAGACTGGTGCATGTATTTATCTACGAACCCCAGTTTTATTTCTCGCATCCATGGGAATTTTTTGCCGTGTGGCACGGTGGCTGGTCATCGTTTGGCGGCGTGGCGGGTGCGATTGCTAGTTTCTTTTTTTACAACAAAAAGCACGCGGTGGCTCCGATGCAAGAACGTATCGCGGATCTCATGAGCGTTTCGGCAGTGTTTGGCTGGGTGGTGGGGCGTTTGGGGTGTGTGATGATCCACGATCATCTGGGGCGACCGTGCAATTGTTTTTTCGACATCGAGACGCCACAAGGCCCTCGGCTTGATATGGCCTTGACTGAAATTTTCCTTCTCCTTCCATTGGTTGTTCTGTTCTTGATATTGCAAAAGCGGCGCGTTAAAGATGGAACGTATACCGCACTTTTGTTTTTGTATTATGGAATAACACGGTTTCTGTTGGATTTTTTGCGTTTGGGCGATCACCGGTATCTCGGATTGACCCCAGCGCAATTTTTTGCTATCCTGATCATGATTTTCGGCGGACATTTTTTGTTCAAACGCTATTGGAAGGATCGCATAGCGGTCTAGCCACCGCCCTCGGGCGGGGTCCCGCCCAAGGCGGGATGCGCGTGCATCTGTCCTATGTATAGCACCTACATTCTACAGAGTCAGAAAACAGGAAGATATTATGTGGGTGTTACCTCGGACATGCACAAAAGATTGAGATATCACAACACAGGGAACAATCGATCAACTCGAAACAAGGGTCCCTGGGTTGTAATTTACTCCGAGGCATTTGCAGATAAGATTGATGCATGGAAAAGAGAAAGACAAATAAAAAGCTATAAAGGCGGTGTCGCCTTTAAGAAGCTTGTTGGAAGGATCGCATAGCGGTCTAGTGCGCGGCCCTGGAAAGGCCGTATGTCCGAAAGGGCATCGAGGGTTCGAATCCCTCTCCTTCCGCGAACGAAGTGAGCGAAGGAAGCGAGCAAATTGCTTTGCTCGTGTGAGGGATGAGAACGCCGGAGCGGTGCCCCGCCGATGTTGCCGTGAGGCGGGACCGCTAGGCGGTGGCTAGGCCAAAATTGCGGAAGCAATTTTGAGCCGAGGCCGAATCCCTCTCCTTCCGCCAAAGAAAATTAGTTATGAAAAAGTTCATAATCTATCTGAAATATGAGTATTCCAGAATTTCCTAAATACGCTCCTTCAAAACATGAGTTGCGAGAATTTTCTCGCAGGATGGAAGGTGGCGAAAATAAACTGGTGGATCTGGCCAGATGGTTAAAAGAACTTCGGAAAATGAGTGAAGATGAAGCGAAGAATTATTTACCTCCGCCTGATTTACTACAACGTTTCTACGAAGAAACTGCTGAAGCGTATGAACAACTTCCACTATCAAAGGAAGAAATTGAAGAGCAATTTAGCGCGGAGAATCTTTCTCGTTTAACATTGCAAGAGTATGTTGATCTTCTTCGGCGCGTACCGCCACGGTTTGTTACTCATACCACGCGACAAGGAATTAGAGATCACATCTCACATCACTCGGGAGATCAAGAAAAATTTAATCGCGGTTTTGAGGGAATGGTGGAGAAGGGGAAAATACAATCTGTTCTTGAACGATTTTTAGAGGGCATTATCAGCAAAGAGACTGTACACAGTGTGCTTGAACAACATTTGCAAATACCAGAAGATTTCCCTACGATTGATGAGGCGCGAGCGAGAATTGACGAATTTCTCAATCGTTCTTCTGCAACGAACTTGGCAGCTTCCGAAATCTCTGACCAACGAGCGCTCCATGTGGCAATGGATTTTGTAGGGGATGCATTTTATGGTGGAGAAAGTGGAAATGAAATCTTTTTTGTTTACCCAACTGCGTATATTGCCTCACAGCACCACGTTGCCCCACAGTACATGCCGTTTCCTGAACGGCTGAAGCTGGATGAAGTAGGGGGCACTTCACAATTTAACGATTTTTGGATCAAAAGCAAAAATGAAGGGAAGGGCGAGCTCCCCATTGATGCCGCGATTGTGTTTCTTCCAGAAAGTACGCCAGTAGATCGGAATACTGGGTCAAGGTACATGACCACTCCTGAAGGGAAGCCTGTGCATAACACTGAACAAATTGGTAATCTCAAAAAATTTATCGAATCTGATGAACTAAGAGAACTGTGGCCAAAGATCTATCGTCAGGTAAATGAATACCGTGATCAATTGGGGTATTTACAGCAAGCTGAAGAAAAATTGGCTGAATTGCGAGGCAATCAGAAGGATGATCGCGGGTATGATGAACTGGTCACAAAGGTAGATCGACTAAAGGATGAGCTGGATCGACAAAAGGAGGCACTCCGACCACTCATAGACCTTGCTAGAAAATATAACATCAGTGATCAACGTTTTTACATTATATTTGAAAAAGGTGATCATACTGCATGGCAGTCACTGCGTAGTCTTTTGAATCGTTCTGTAAATGATATTCCATTTAAAAATGATAATGACGACCAGATTAGAGTAGAAGGTGATATCCGTGAACTGGGCTTACAATATAGACTGGCGGTTGATACTGCACCTGCACAGGAGTATTGGGAAGCGTATTTTACTCGTACTGGACATAAGCCATCAAAGGTTATTTATTATGAACAGGCGACACCGAATAATGCGCTTCGGGTTTTTAGAGAAAAGGCTGGATTGATGGAAGATGGACCACACCGAGAGACCAATTTGCGTGAAATGTTTCGAGAAAATTTAGTTTCTAATAAAGAAATGCACCGCCGAATGGAGCATGAGCGTCAGTTATTTCTTCAATTTTCAGAAGAATTATTGGATGAAATATACGCTAAAGAAAAATAATTTATGAAAAAAAATATCCTTTTTTCTCTCGCCATCATCAGCCTAACGCTGTTCGGTTTTGGGTGCAAAACAAATATTCATTCTTTACCATCATCTATGGAACACGACATTGTAAAAGAGTATATCGCCACGCTTCACACTGATACAGGAGACATTGAAATCGCTTTGAATAAACAAGAGACACCGAACACTGTCAAGAATTTTATCGATCTCGCGGAAAAAGGTTTTTACAACGGTACGAGCTTCCATCGCGTCATCAAAGGATTCATGATTCAGGGCGGCGATCCAAACGGTGACGGTACCGGTGGGCCGGGGTATCGATTTGATGATGAGCCGTTTATGGGGGAGTATACGCGGGGCGCGGTTGCCATGGCCAATGCCGGGCCAAATACGAATGGCAGTCAATTTTTCATCATGCATGCCGATTACCCGCTGCCAAAGAATTACACGATTTTCGGACGTGTTATCGCCGGACTTGAGACAGTGGACGCGATTGCTGAAGCCAGTGTCATGAACAGTCTGTCGGGAGAACTATCTCAACCGGTCGTGCCCATCATTCTCACCAGCGTCGAAATTAAAGAGCAAGAGTAGTTTCTCAAAAGAGATTCTATTTTTAGTATGCCACAGGGGAATGTTATTGTCCGTTTTGAAAACGTGACGTTTGGATACGGCGAAGACAAGCTTCAATTGGACGAAGCGAATTTTTCGGTACGAGAAAACAGCAAGATAACAATCATGGGACAAAACGGCGCGGGTAAAAGCACCATCTTTAAACTGATGACAAAAGAATTGAAACCGCGTTCGGGCAATGTATATGTGAGCAACGGAGCAACCATCGGCATCGCCCCGCAGGTTATGCCCAAGGAGCATATGGATCGTACGATACTTGGGTATTTTGAAACTGCGTTTGCGGAAAAGAAATATGCTTTGGAAAGATTCGTTAAAGATGTCCTTGAAATTGTCCAACTTGCGCTACCGCTCGACAAAAAAATTAAAAGCCTCTCCGGCGGACAGCAGGCGCGGCTTCTTTTGGCGTATGCGCTCATCCAAAAACCCGATGTGCTTCTCCTCGACGAGCCAACCAATAACCTCGATCAAAAGGGAATTGATCACCTGACGACTTTCCTCATCATGTATGAAAAAACGGTTATGGTCATTTCTCATGATGCGAATTTTTTAAATTCTTTCACCGATGGCGTTTTGAATTTAGATGTTCACACGCATAAAGTAGAGCAATATGTTGGTAATTATTTTGATGTCGTTGAGGAAATCAAGGCGCAGGTGGAGCGGGAAGAGCGCAAAAATGCTCAACTATTAAAAAATATCCAAGATCGCAAAGACAAGGTAAATTTTTTTGCCCATAAAGGAGGGAAAATGCGCAAACTTGCGAGCAAATTGAAGGAAGAGGTCGCAGAGGACGAGGCGAACATGGTTGACGTGCGCAAAGAAGATAAGACCATTCGGCCTTTTGTGATACGCGCTCAGCATGTCCCCGAAGCGATGGTAACTATGACGTCCGTCTCTATCTTGAAAGATCATAAACCGATTGAAAAAATGGTAAACATCAAGCTTTGGCGGAATCAGCGCCTGTTGATCAAAGGACCGAACGGAATTGGAAAAAGCACCCTGCTTCAGGCGCTCGGCACGGGCACAGCCTCTTTTGCTCGTATTGCTGAAGGGGTGAAAGTGGGCTACTATCGTCAAGATTTTTCCGGCCTTGATTTTTCGGCTACTGTCTATCAAGCGCTTGCGGAGATGATGGATGTGCCCGACAACGAAGAAATTTATGCCACCGGCTCGCAGTTCCTTTTGCATTCGAGCATCATGCAAAATACCGTTGCGTCGCTTTCCGAAGGGCAGAAAGGGCTTCTCTGTTACGCGCGCTTTGTCCTTCAGAAACCAGGACTTCTTATCCTCGATGAACCCACCAACCATATTAATTTCCGGCATCTCCCGATTATCGCGCAAGCGATTGACGCATTTGAAGGGTCGGTGATCTTGGTGTCGCATATGCCGGAGTTTGTAGAACAGATTTCCATTACCGAAGAACTTGATTTGGAGAAACTTTAATTGTTGTAGTTGGTTCCCATATCGACTTCCAGATGATTGACAAATGCTCCTGTCTGTGCTACAAGTCTCACGAAAGGAGGTGGTTTGATTGGCTTCAAAGAAGAAGATTGCTGGATCATTGGCATCGGCAATGAGCGCGACTCAGAGGAGGGAGTTATTGGGAAAATTTGAATCCCTTTTCCCCAGCCTCACATCTGGAGAAGCTCACCGATTGATTCATGATGATGGTTTCTGGCAGGCTATAGCGCGCTTGATCGCCGAAAGACAGGAAAGCGCGCGGGCGTTGATTTCCCAACCCTCGTACCCCAAGGTTGGAGAAATTTTTTCGCTGAAATACGACCCAACGGCACAACACAACCACCCTGATGATCTGCCAGTCCTTGGTGGGTATGCTCGTGGACTATACACCTTTGTTGGTGCTGAGATCATGGAAGAGGAGCAAGCCAAGCAGTTTGCGCTTCGATCCACTGCTGATTGTAAAGGTATTGAGGCCGTCCGTACGGCTCTCGGTGGGGTATCGGTTGTTCCTTTGGGTCAGTGGTTCGCGCCGTTTGTCGTGAACTACCCAAAACATGATGGCGGCGGCAGAATCGGTATTGCTGACCCGTCGTGGCAAAACCCAAGCGGACACCTGGTGGTCCCGTACATCGATGAGCTAGGCCACATCCATTTTATGCGTTCCGATACCCACTTCGACAAGCACTGGCGGTGGATTGTGCTTGCCCCCGCCGCCGAAATCACCATCCCATAACCACGGCATCCGTTTCTCTTGTGCGGACGCCGTTTTTTTATTATGATAGATCTACTATGGAAAGTCTTTTGCTTATTGCCACTGTCACTGCCATTCATCTGCTTGCTGTCATGAGTCCGGGTCCAGATTTCATGATGGCAGTACGAAATTCATTAACCTATTCTCGGAAAACAGGCATATGGACGGCTGTTGGTTTCGGTCTTGGCATTAGTGTGCATATTTTTTACTCTGTTGCTGGTCTGGCGTTTATTATTTCCCAATCTATTCTTCTATTTAGCGCCATAAAATTGTTTGGCGCCGCGTATCTTGTTTTTATTGGCATTAAATCTCTTCGGACAAAAGCTGGAGCAATCGAGATGAGCGAGCAGGTTCAACACGCAGATATCTCTCGTGCATCGGCAGTAAAAATGGGATTTTTGACGAACGTGCTCAATCCAAAAGCGACAGTCTTCTTTTTGAGTCTTTTCACGATTGTTCTATCACCCAATACACCAGCTCCGATTTTAGCAGCCACAAGCGCCATTATGGTCGTAAATACTGTACTCTGGTTTTCTCTGGTCGCCGTATTGTTTACCCAGAAAAAAGTTCGATCGGTATTTGGGCGCTATCAATCCATATTCAACAAAACTTTTGGCGGATTATTGGTTGCTTTGGGCATCAAGGTGGCGCTGACAAATAAATAAACATGTATGTCAATACCAAAAGATCCACGCAATCCATTTTGGTTTCAACTCGAAACAGAGATTCAAGCGAAAGCAAAAAAGAAAGATCGCTCTTTTCGCCTTTCCGGACCGTGGAAGAAATTTTACCGCAAAGAAGGCAGATTTATGATTTACGCCGTCAACGGAACATGGATCCGCAACAATCTCTGCGCGTATTTTGGCCACGGCGGTCATGGCTTGGTGCACGAATTTATTCCGACGAACGAGATTTGGATTTCAACGCATCATTATGACGAAGGCGAGGAGGATCTGTCAAAATGCAATTGTACGGTGCGCAAACCAAACATGAAAGCATCAAAAAATTATTTCGAAAGCACGCTTATCCATGAAGTGCGTGAGCACATGGAAATGAAAAAAGGAAAATCGTACTGGGAAGCCCATAATATCGCACTCGACGCGGAGCGCGAGGCAGGTTTTATCGATGACCCATTCGCGGACCTCTAGCGACAAATATGAACATACCACCATGGCAGCAATTCGTTGGTCGGCTCAATCTATCGCTTGTGGCCAAGCTCGAAATCTTACTTTATGGCGTTGTGGCGTTTGTTCATTTGAAGTATCTCCTTTTCACTGGATTCCGTGTTCATGGATTTTGGTCGTGGCATACAGTAAAAAGCCTGGTGTATGTAGCGATTTCCGTATATATGATTCGATTTTGTCAACGATTTTTGCGTAAAATATAATTTATGACACAACAGCCATCCGCGCCTCCGCCAATTGCTCCACCAAGAAGTTCTTGTATTGCGTTGGGCATGTTGGGTGTTATTTTTCTTTTGCTGATGACCGTCATGGAATCATGCGTGACCGATCCGAGCCGGAGAGATGGATATGTGCCGCCAGAGGTAGGAGAACCAGGGTAGTTATGGGAAAAGTACGGCTGTTGCGACCATCGTTTTTTGAACAGCCAGCTCTTCTGGTTGCTTCACAACTTTTGGGAAAGTACCTTGTACGAAAAAGGAATTCTCGGGCAGAGGCGTACATGATTATCGACGTCGAGGCCTATGATGGGCCAAAGGATAGAGCGTCTCACGCATATCGGGGAGAGACATCACGCAATGCACCCATGTTTGGGCCGGCCGGCATCTGGTACGTTTATCTTTGTTATGGTATGCACTGGATGTTGAATATCGTTACCGGGAAAAGAGGGTATCCAGCCGCTATTCTTATTCGCGGGATTCAGGATAAGAATGGGAAAAAAATCATCGGTCCGGCGCGCATCACTCAATTGCTTCATATCCATAAGCGGTGGAATATGCTTCCCGCCGTTCAAGGTTCTGGGTTATGGATCGAAGATCGGGGAGTGAATATTATGCCCGGTTTTATTCAGAAATCCCCGCGCATCGGCGTGGACTACGCAGGCGAGTGGGCAAAGAAAAAGTATCATTTTGTTTACGCTCTATAAGGGTTGAATCCTCCTTTATTTATTGGTATTATGGGGCTATATGAAGCTTTACCTGCCCGGCCCATTTCGGTTTAATCTTGATATGCTTCTCCGGCGTTGCGGCTATGGCCGTATTGTTAATCGCCAAGGCGAGGTCAGTTATGTTCGCGTCTTTGGCAGAAGCGGGTATCCGAGATTTCATGTGTATGTCGAAGGTGATGCGGGAAAAGAAATTCGCGTGAATCTTCATCTTGATCAAAAACAGCCGTCGTACGGCGAGCATACGGCTCATAGCGGAGAATATGATGGCGACGTAGTGGAAGGTGAGGGCAACCGCATTCAAGGGTGCATGACCGCTCTTCGACAATAATTTGCAGACCTTTTATGTTGATTTCAGGATCGCTCGTGTACGACTATATCATGAATTTTCCCGACACGTTTCGTCGGCATATTTTGCCCGATCAGATTCATATTTTGAACCTGTCATTCATGGTCGATAAACTGGAACGGAGTTGGGGCGGGACGGCGGGGAATATTGCGTATACCACAAAACTTTTGGGAAGCGAACCGTTCATTGTTTCCGCTCTTGGAAAAGACGGTAATCAGTATGCCGCGTATTTCAAAAATCACGGCATTTCTCGCGAGTATATTTTCATGGATGATACGCAAATGACTGCATCGGCATATATCACAACCGATGCCGATAATAATCAAATTGCGGCGTTTTACCCCGGGCCATTAAAGAAAGCGAGCGATATTGACGCGAGAGACATCATGCAAGCAAACGAGATTGCGATTGTCGCTCCCACTCACAAAGATGCGATGATGCGTCATGTGCGGGATGCGGCCGCGGCCGGCATGCGCGTGGTGTTTGATCCGGGACAACAAATGACGGCATTCAACGAGTCGGAGTTGAAGGATATGATTGAACGATCGTCATTTGTGATTGGCAATGATTATGAAATGAAACTTTTGCAGGATCGAACACACTGGGACGCCAAAACGATCATGGGCGAGTCTCGCGTTCTTATCACCACTCTCGGAGAGCGCGGCTCGATCGTGAGCACGCCTCACGGCGAACAAATTGAAATCCCACCATGTCCGCCACAATCCTTCGACGATCCAACCGGGGCCGGCGATGCCTATCGCGCGGGATTTTTTGTGGGAGTGGAAAAAGCGTTCGAGTATGCGGTGTGCGGGCGCATGGGTTCTGTGGCCGCGAGCTATGCCATCGAAACCTATGGCACGCAGGCGCACGCATTTGCGAAGGAAGAATTTTGTGACAGGTATAAAAGAACGTACGGAGAATTTTTGCCACTCATATGAAACATGACTACAAGGTCGCTGATATCACGCTCGCGGACTGGGGCAGGAAGGAAATTATTCTTGCGGAAAAAGAAATGCCCGGACTCATGGCGCTTCGCAAAAAATACAAAGTGAAAAAATCACTGAAAGGGGCGCGGATTGCAGGGTGTCTTCATATGACGATTCAGACTGCAGTCCTCATCGAGACGCTCCAAGCGCTTGGCGCGGAAGTTCGTTGGTCAAGCTGTAATATTTTTTCGACGCAAGATCATGCGGCGGCGGCAATCGCCAGAGCGGGGATTCCTGTTTTTGCGTGGAAAGGGGAGGCAGAAAAAGAATATTGGTGGTGTGTCGAAGAATCATTGAAATTTTCTCGTGGCAAAGGACCGAATTTGCTCCTAGATGACGGCGGGGATTTGACGCTTCTCATCCATGAAAAGCATCCGGAATTACTGAAAGACATTAAAGGACTTTCTGAAGAAACCACCACTGGCGTGCATCGGTTGTACCAAATGATGGAAAAGGGCACGCTTCGGATCCCGGCGATCAATGTCAATGATTCGGTTACAAAATCAAAGTTCGATAATAAATACGGCTGTCGTGAAAGTCTGGCCGATGGCATTAAGCAAGCAACGAATACCATGATCGCCGGCAAAACCGTCGTGATTGCGGGCTTTGGGGATGTGGGGAAGGGGTGCGCGCAAAGCATGCGTGGGTTTGGCGCGCGTGTCGTCGTAACAGAAATCGATCCGATCAACGCGCTTCAAGCCGCAATGGAAGGCTTTGAGGTGACAACGATGGAAAGCGTAGCTGAAGCGGGTGATATTTTTGTCACCGCAACTGGATGCTGTGCTGTGATTGGGGGAAAGCATCTGGAAAAAATGAAAGACGGCGCGATTGTTTGCAACATCGGACATTTTGACAGCGAAATTGATGTCGCTTGGCTCAAGAGACAAAAAGATATCCGGGAAGAAAACGTCAAGCCGCAGGTAGACAAGTTTATCTGGCCAAACGGCAAGTGCATGATTCTGCTTTCCCGTGGTC
>JAHFIC010000003.1:0-20658 GCA_023246555.1 Candidatus Magasanikiibacteriota bacterium | reverse complement strand
TTTTGTCATGAGCACGTCGTTTACCAATCAAGTATTGGCCCAGCTGGAACTCTGGACTCATAGAGATCGGTATGATCGCGGCAAGGTCTATACATTGCCAAAAGAGCTCGATGAAGAAGTTGCACGGTTGCATTTGAGCAAACTCGGCATAAGGTTAACAACCCTCACAGGAAAACAGGCCAAGTATCTGGGCATCTCAAGGAAGGGCCCGTTTAAACCACATCAGTATCGGTATTAGCGGTTTTTTGCTATACTATCTTTTCCTATGCAGAAAAATTTCCATCAGAAAATTACAAGGGGCATTATTGTTGTTTCTGTCGCTCTCGTTGTCGGTGGAATTATTTTTGTGAAGCGGCAACCGGGGGCATATGATGGATTCGCGCAGTGTTTAAAAGATAAGGGAGCAACCTTCTATGGCGCGTTTTGGTGCCCGCATTGTCAGCGCCAGAAACAGTTGTTTGGGAAATCAGCGCGACTCTTGCCCTATGTGGAGTGTTCAACGCCAGACGGTCAAGGCCAGACGCTCGCCTGCAGTGAGAAGCATATCGAAGGCTATCCGACGTGGATATTCGCGAATGGGGAAACGGTCTCCGGAGAAATCCCACTTGAACGCTTGGTGGAAAAAACAGGGTGTGCACTTCCATAATTCCTTCTTTTATTCTTTTTGTATTTCATTATGCCGCAACTTGTTCAGATCGTGACGTGGATCCTTTCGGCCCTCGTGATTCTGGGGCAACTACTCCTGGTTGTCTGGCTCGGCGGCAATGTTTTTTTTCGAAAAACGCCGTGGGCAGAGGTGCTTCGAGAAAAAGAAGGTGAGTGGGCGCTGAGGGGGGCGTTGATTGTTGCACTCATCGCAACTCTGGGCAGTCTTTTTTATTCAGAAATCGCGCATTACACCCCGTGTTTGCTCTGTTGGTACCAGCGCATCTTTATGTATCCGCAGGTGATCCTTTTGGGCATTGCGGTCTGGAAAAAAGATACAAGCGTCGCGATCTATAGTCTCGCGCTATCAATCATCGGTGTGGCGCTGGCGTTGTATCACTATTTGCTTCAGCTTGGGGTCGCGCCAGAGCTTCCTTGCGCGGCGATCGGCTATTCAGCCGCATGTTCCCAGCGTTTTGTGCTGACTTTTGGCTACATCACGATCCCCCTCATGGCGCTCACGGCGTTTTTCCTCATCATCGTGAGTATGGTGACCGCAAAAAAGAAATTTTAATTTTGTTATTCCATATTCTATGGAAGAAGGACATTTGGTGGTAGAGAGTCCAGACGAAATTAGGAAAGCAATGAGAGCGAGAGGAGATCAGCATCGGAGGTTTGAGGAGACCAATGAGCGAAGAGTTGAGATGTCGAGGATGATCGAAGCGGTTGGTTTATTAATTCGGACAAAATTTCCTGAATTTGAGACTGGCAGGATAAGCCGTGGAAATTTTGAAGCAGCAGTCTTAGAGGAGCTGAGGCCTCTTCTTGACGCGCGGGAACCAAAAGAGTCGAAAGAGTAGGCGTTATCTTTACCGTCTGATCCTAAATGGAGCAAAGAAAATTATTGCGGTGATTAAGTGAATGAGAGAAAGGACAATGGTGTAGAGGAAGATCCCCACAAACACACCGAAGTAATGATTCAGATTTCCGAGCCAGGCCGTGAGGCCTGGTTTTTGAAATCCGATCGCGATCGTATTCAACACAAACAGCAGAAGGATGATCCAAAAAAATCCACCCCACATGCCTCGACGATCTTCTTTGCTGGGCGCGACGTGCGATGCGATGCAAAACGAGATATACAGAAAGAGCCAAAAATGCCAGGCGCGAAGATTTTCGACTGAAAATAGCAACTGGAAGGTACGGACGAGACCAACAAAAAACGCTTCCAGTGATGCGCCAGGAGCAAACGGCTCCAGGATTTCTTTGCCTTGAGGCACCAGGATCAATAAGAGGGCGGTGAGGAATAGTGTGCCAAAGAGAAGCGGGGCGGCGCCGATAAAAAAATTGCCGATGCGTTGGTACAGACTTTTCGGATTAAAACTATGTTCAACTGAGCCAAGATTTCCCGTGTTAGGATTTGGCTGAAATAAAGAAATTCGATGAATACGATGCCGAAAGATGGTGGCGAGGACTACATGCCCCAATTCATGAATCGGGGTGCCAATCCATGCCGTCCAGAGAATTCCGGCCCACCCGATTGTTCGTGCGTATTGTCGTGAGATTGCCGTTTGGAGTTTTGAAAGAACAAATCCAGCAACAAAAAAAATTCCGAAAAGTTCTATAAGCTGGGTTACTGTAGCCATGAAAATGGCAAGAAGCAGATGGTTCATGGAGGCATTGTAACATAGAAACAGGAGGGGAGCTATCGTCACTTTTTTTCTTCTGTACCGTATTCTATACTAGAAGCCACTATCGGACGGGTGTTTCTATAGACATGGACAGAGATGACGAACAACTTGTGGCACAGGTTCAAGCCGGAGATACGGCTCAGTTTGGTGTACTTTATGATCGCTACATTGAGCCAATATATCGATTTGTCTATATAAAAACACACGAGAAAGAGACGGCAGAAGAATTGACCGGCGATATTTTTCTCAAAGCATTTGATCGCATTGCTTCATACCGAGCAGGGAACAGAGGGTTCCGGGCATGGCTGTACGGTATTGCTCGACATAGAGTGATTGATTATTACCGTCGCAAGCGGTCAACAGTTTCAATCGAAGACGCATGGGACATTCCTGCCCAGGACGGTACAGTACAAGAGACGACAGACGCACGCCTGCAGTTTGAGCGTTTGCAAGAGTGCATGGCATTTTTATCGCAAAATGAACGGGACATTCTCATGCTTCGTGTCTGGGAGGACATGACGCACAGAGAAATTGCCGCAGTGCTCGGCAAACGAGAGGCCGCAGTAAAAAAAATGTTTTCCCGTGCCGTACAAAAACTGAAAGTTATTTTTTATGAGAGATCAGAGATACACCGATGAAGAAGTGATCGCCGCATTTGCACAAGAGCGTCCGGATATTGTGATTGATCCGAATTTTGTCGTGCGCGTGCGAGAGAAGCTTTCCACAAAAAATGCATTTATATTTAAGCGTGCATATATGCAGAAAAAATGGTTTGCGTTTGGGTGCGTTGGTCTCGCGGCGGTTGTGCTTGTCGTGTGGGGGGTACTCACTCCAGAGCGGACGCTTGGGGCGGAACTTGTGTATGTTGAAGGAGCGGTGCTTTATCGCACTGGCGGCGGCGTGTGGCAAGAAGCTGATGTTGACACAGGCCTTCGAGAAGGAGATGGAGTGAAAATTATTGGCGAGGGCAAAGCGATTATTCTTTTGGATGATGGCAGCGCGGTGCGTTTGAACAATGATTCAGAAGCAACCCTTGCGGCTTTGGATCCGGAGCACATGCAAGTAGTCAACGAGCATGGGCAAGTATATACCCGCGTTGTCAAAGCAAAACGGCTTTTTGACGTCGCTGTCAATGATACGATTTATCGTTCTCTCGGCACGGCGTATATGACGGTGAATACCGATGAAACTCAGGGTGTAGAAGTGTATGAAAGCGCTGTGGCGGTTATTACCAGTGAAAATTCGCAGGAAGAAGAAACTGTTGTCCCGGAAGGGTCTGCATACTATGAGGTGCACGTTGAAGCACCGGCAACCGTCGGCGAGGTGACGGTCTTGGAGGCGGCGGCAGTGAAAGCGGATGAATTTGTCACTTGGAACCAGGATGAAGATACGGAGATTGCCTCGGTACAAGATGAAGTGGAGCCAAAAGAAGAGGAAAAGATCGCTGAGGAAGCCGCAACAGTGGTAAGAGAGGAGACAAAGAATGAGGTCGTAGCAGTAAAGGAGGAAGTAAAGGAACAGGTGCAGGAGATAAAAAAAGAAACAAAAGATGTAATTGTTGCAATGAAGCAAGAGGCAAAAGAACTCCAAGCCGCGGCAACTCCTGGCGTGTCCACCGTTTCACGCATTACACTCACTGCAGATGCTCCAGAACCCGGGCATGTGTCGTGGGCAGTCGATGGTAATTTGGCATTGGGCATGGATCGCGGCGTTCGCGTCTTATTCTCGAAGACTCCAAACCCAACCCTTGGCAGCAGTCTGGCGTTGCCAGTCGGATGGAAGAACTATTCAAAGATTTGGCCGAAGGAAGGCACGGGCACTTATTATGTCCGGGTGTGTGAATTCCTTGGTGATACCTGTGGCACATATTCAAATGAAGTCACTGTTACAGTCATTGGCAGCGGTGCAACCGGTGAGTATTTTGATAAAAGTGCCGGAGAATGGAAGAGTAACCGCAGTGCCAATGGTCCCGCAGCGTCAAGCGTATCATCAATTACGCTCACCGCAGATAGTCCTGAGAGAGAACATGTTTCATGGATTGTGAATGGGACGATTGTTCAGGGCATGGATCGCGGCGTTCGCGTCTTATTCTCGAAGACTCCAAACCCAACCCTTGGCAGCAGTCTGGCGTTGCCAGTCGGGTATAAGAATTTCAGTAAGATTTGGCCGAAGGAAGGCACGGGCACTTATTATGTCCGGGTGTGTGAATATTTGGGCGCAAACACTTGTGGGACGTATTCTAACGAAGTAACGGTGAATCTTGTTGCGCCGGGATGAAGACTAATTTATGAGTGGTACACGAGTCCGAGCCGTCGATCAACTAGAGACCAATCAATCGCGTTCCAAAACGCTTCAATATAGTCGGCGCGCTTCAGTCCGTAGTCAAGAACGAACGCGTGCTCAAAGACATCCATAATGAGTAGCGGAGCGGTCGCCGCGAGGTGGCCGGCATCGTGCTCATTCACCCAAATGTTGAAAAGACGATTGCTTGCAATGTCGTAGGTTAAGACTGCCCAACCGATACCGCGCATGGCGCCGACCGCCTTGAATTCTTTCATGAAGGTGTCAAAGGAACCAAAATCCTCAACAATTTTTTTATCGATGTTTGCTCCATTTAGGGAACCTTGAGCATTTTTTGTCATGTTTCCAAAATACAGTTCATGAAGGCGCATGCCGTTGAATTCCCAACCAAAGCGTCTACGGAGTTCCGCGGCCTCCGGTACGCCAAGCGTTCCTTCGTCACGCATTTTTTTGAATTCATCAAGAAGGGTATTTGTATTTTTTACATATCCCTCATAGAGGGTAAAGTGGTTTTTCATCAAGGTATCACTGAATCCTTGCGTACCGATGAGACGGTCGAAGTTTTGTGGTTCGAACATAGAGTTAGAAATTAGAAAATAGAGAGTACCACCGCCAGCAGGCGGGGTCCCGCCAATGGCGGGAGAAAGTAGAATCTAGATCTTTCCAACCAAATCCATCCCTGGCCTCAGCGTCTGGCTCCCTGGCTTCCAATTCGCCGGGCACACCTCGCCGCCGTGTTCACGGACATAGATCGCGGCTTGAAGTTTGCGCAGAAGCTCCGATCCGGATCGGCCGATGCTGTTGTCGTGCATTTCGTAGGCTTTTATTTTTCCTTCTGGATTGATGATAAACGATGCCCGAAGTGATAAACCTTCTTCTCCAATATACGTCCCGAGCGCTTTGCATAAATTTCCTGCTGGATCTGCCGCCATCGGAAAGTGAATTTTCGCTATGGAAGGCGAGTGATCGTGCCAGGCTTTATGAACGAACACTGTATCGGTCGAAACGCTCATAATTTCACAGCCAAGCTTCTGAAATTCCGGATATAACTCGGCCATTTCAAGGAGCTCGGTCGGGCAGACAAAGGTAAAGTCAGCCGGGTAAAAAAACAGGATGAGCCATTTATTTCTATAATCGGACAGCCGAATCGTGTGCTCGGCGTCATGGTGAAAAATTTTTATGGAAATATCCGGCAAGCTGCTGCCGATAAGAGAGCGTGGTGTTTCTTCGTTCATACTAGGTATCTAGTTTTCATTCTCTAGCGAGAGTGGAAGGCCTGTAATTATTTTTAGTTTTTCCAATAGCATCTCGTCATCTTTGGTAATATCTCCCCATCGTGTAATTTCTCCTATTCTTTCCTTAGCTGCTTTGTGGGCGGCCAATCTTTCTGCGACGGTTTTTTTTCTCCAATCTTCAGGGATGTTTTCTCTTGGTTCAGGAGATTTTTCTACACCCTTCATTCGACGTGCAAATTCTGTACGTTCCGGATCGATTTTTGGGAGTTGTTCTTCCATAAAAAAGAAAATTATGTGAATAAGATTGACTCTACGATAGAGAGTTTTTTTGTCTTTGTCAAACAAACAATCCCCCGGAGATGTGGTATCCGGGGGTAGTCGATCGCGGCGTGAAATCCGCCATGTTCAAATGACGCACCCGCAACTGATGCAGACGTGGTTGTCTGCACCGCACAGGTCGCATACCATGAAACTGGTAGAATGCTCTTTTCGGCCGCAGGAGCAGGTTATTGTCGTCGTTTGGACGACGCTGATCATGGCACAGCTCCGGCAGATCACGTCTCGTCGAATTGCGCCGCCGCAGAGAGCACATTCATTTTTCTTTTCCGCGCATTCCATGCAATGCCTGCATCCGTATGGGCGAAATTCCTCCACACATTCCGGGCACAGCTCATCGGTCAAGTCAAGATCTTCCGGGGCAGTGCAGGCCGAGCAAATTCCCTTCATTATTTTTTTCATTGATGTATCTCCTCTAAAATGTACGATACCAGTCATGGCTCACGCTTTGCAAGGAATGACTCGTATGGTATGATGATAGCGTTGCACATCTTATGCCTGTTATTCACGACGACAAAGTGAAAAAATTAGAAGAAATTGCGGTGAAAGTGCGCGAAGATATTATTGCGATGTTGCTCGAGGCGAAATCCGGCCACAGCGCTGGTCCCTTAGGCATGGCCGATATTTTTGTCGCGTTTTATTTTCATATCCTTCATCACGTTCCTAAAAAGCCAGATTGGGAGGATCGCGATCGGCTTATTTTAAGCAACGGCCATATTTGCCCAGTGCGATATGCAACAATGGTTGAAGCCGGATATTATCCGCGGACGTGGCTTAAGCGCCTGCGTAAATTTGGTTCTCCGTTTCAAGGGCATCCGGAGCGCGAACGCTGTCCTGGGGTTGAGACGACTTCCGGACCTTTGGGAAGTGGATTATCGCAGGCCGCCGGACTTGCCTATGCCGCGCGCATGGATGGAAAAACATGGCGTACGTATTGCCTTACCTCTGATGCCGAGCATGGCTGTGGTATTTTTTGGGAGGCTGTTATGTTTGCCGGCCGGAATAAATTGAGCAATTTGACGGTCGTCGTTGATCGCAATAACATTGAGATTGATGGTTTTACCGAAGACATTATGCCGCTTGAGCCATTGCGTGAGAAATACGAGGCCTTCAATTGGCATGTCCTCGACGTGAATGGACATGATATTGAAGCATTTGTTGCCGCAGTGGAAGAAGCAAAATCTATTTATGAAAAACCAACTGCCATCATCGCCCATACGATTCCTGGTCGTGGTGTTTCTTTTATGGAAAATAAATTTGAATGGCATGGCAATCCACCAAATGTAGAGCAGGCAAAACAGGCGATGCATGATTTACGGACCCTGGGAGGAAAAATTCGTTCGGAACACGAGTGATGCCACTTTTATGTCAATGGAATTTAAAAAAGTCCCTGAAGAAGTGGTATTTGAACACAGAGATGCTGAACCTTCAACGACAGAGAATAGTGGACTCGTAGAAGGTATGGAAACACCAAATGGGAAGGTGCAAGAAAAAGTGATTTTTTTTAAGAAGAAAAAAGAAGAGGGCGGTCGTGATTATCATGAATTGGTAAAGGATATCATATTGGTCATTCACAATCCGCGAGACACGTATTCTCAGGAGTTGATTAGAGAAGTCTACCAAGGGTGGGGAAGGCGTGACTTTGAGCAGTTGCTGAGTGAGTTGGGTGAGGATTTTGAAAGTAGACCAAATGAATGGAAAATTTATGAAACACAAAAAATTACACGCGAACTCTACCCCCTTACACATAGATTGGAAGAAATACAAAATGAGTTAGCGCAAGCGGTGGAAAGGAATAAATGGTCTGGTGTTACCTACCACTCGTTGGAGGATAAGCTTGAAAGTGCAAGGGAAAGTTTGGATAGATCTGTTCAAGGATTAAAAGGTATGGGCTTTGTTGGTCGATTGTTAGGAGATAGAGATAAAGCAAAGAATTTACGTGCGAACATCGATTATGAGGCAAGGCGGATTACAGATTTAGAGGCAAAAATAGCTGGTTCGCCACGTCAAGAGCGAGAAGAGGAAAGAAGGAGAGAAAAAGAAGAGCGTGATTCGACAGAGGTTGGCTTGCGAGCGAAAATCGAAGAAACGAAAACAAGGATAGATGCCCTTCGAAAACAGTTAGAACAGATAGACGAAACCAAGGAGAAAGAATAAACATAGTATGATGATGAATAGTCGAATGTATTTTACTGACAATGTGTTTGAAAGAGAGAAGCTCGAACAGAAGCCCACCCGCGACGGGTACGGCCAAGGTCTTGTGATTGCCGGTGAGAAAAATAAAAATGTCGTCGTTCTTTGCGCGGATTTGACTGAATCCACGCGTTCGCTCGCATTCAAGCAAAAATTTCCTGATCGCTTTGTTCAGCTTGGAGTTTCCGAGCAGAGTATGGCTGCGATCGCCGCTGGCATGGCCATGGCAGGGAAGATTCCATTTATTTCTTCCTATGCGGCGTTTTCACCTGGCAGAAATTGGGAGCAGATTCGTACCAATGTCGCTTTAAACAATGTGAATGTGAAGATTGCTGGAGCCCACGCGGGTGTATCGGTCGGTCCGGATGGCGCCACACACCAAGCGATTGAAGATATGGCAACAATGCGTGTAATTCCACATATGACTGTTTTGGCACCCTGTGATATGATTGAGACGAGAAAAGCGACCATCGTCGCCGTTGCAATGAACGGTCCAGTGTACCTGCGTTTTGCCCGAGACAAGTCACCGATTTTTACCACTGAGAAAACGCCGTTTACGATTGGTAAAGCAGAAATATTTAACGATGGAAGCGACGTTGCGATCATCGCCTGTGGCCCCCTCCTTCACGAGGCACTGTTGGCTGCCCATGCACTTGGGAAGAAGAAAATTTATGTACGAGTGATCAATAATCACACGATTAAGCCGCTCGACGAGAAAACGATTATCAAAGCCGCCAGAGAATGTGGTGCTGTTGTGACAGTGGAAGAGCATCAGGTGCTCGGTGGTCTTGGTGGCGCGGTCGCGGAGGTGCTTGCCAAGCACTGCCCAGTGCCCATGGAATTCGTGGGCGTTCAGGATCATTTTGGTGAATCAGGCGAACCGCGAGAACTCTTAGAAGCGTTTCACATGACCGCGCCATGGATTATAAAGGCGGTAAAGAAGGTGCTGAAGCGAAAAGCCAATTAGCTCGTATGTACGACATTATCGCCATCGGCGACTCCACGGTCGACATTTTTCTAGAAATCGACGAAGCCACGGTACTCTGTGACATGGATCGTGAAACATGTCGGTTGTGTATTAGCTATGCCGACAAAATTGCCGTGAGAAAAATGACGCGCGTGAATGCCGTTGGCAATGCCGCTAATCATGCTGTTGGCGTTTCTCGCCTTGGCCTCAAAGGCGCCATCGTGACCATTGTTGGAAACGATAACGCCGGCCATGAGATTATTCAGACCTTGAAAAAAGAACGGGTGAACACGAAGTATATTTGTGTCGACAAGAAGCGTGGAACGAATTATTCCACCGTGATTAACTACAAGGGCGAACGCACCATCCTTGTGTATCATGAGCGCCGTGATTATGAATGGTGTGTGGTGCCGAAATCGTCATGGATGTATTTTACCTCCATGGGCGATGGTCATGATGTGATGTATGCGAATTTGGTTCGTCATGTTCGCGAAACGCAATGCCAGCTTGCTTTTAACCCCGGAACATTCCAATTGAAACTCGGTATCGCCGGTATTGGACCTATTTTGCAAATTTCAGATGTGCTTTTTTTGAACAAAGAGGAAGCAAGAGGTCTCATCGGCGGCGATGAAAAGAAGAATAATCACATCGTAGAATTGTTGGAGGAGTTTCATACGCTTGGTCCCAAGATCATTGCAATTACCGATGGGCAACACGGGTCTTATGTCTATGATGGGACGACGAAATATCATTTACCTATTTTTGAGGCGCCGGTTGTCGAGCGGACAGGATGCGGCGATGCTTTTGGGAGCGGCTTTACCGCCGCGCTGGCGTATGGGCATGATGTGAAAGAGGCAATGCGCTGGGGGAATGTGAATGCGTCAGGGGTGATTCAGTACATTGGAGCCCAACAAGGGCTTTATACAAAAAAAGAGATTGAGGACCTCCTTAGTCCCCACCCGGAATTTCAGCCAGAAATCCTGTAGAGCCCCTTGCGTGGAACAAGCCATTTTTGTATACTAAACCAGTATTCATTCTAATTATTTTTTATGGACGAACAGCAAAAACCATCGCCACTTCAATCTTTTTCACCTAAGCAGATTTTTCTGTTTGGGGCGGTTGGTGCCATTCTGGTTCTTTGTACGATCGGATTTTTTATTCTTTTGGGGCTCTTGTTTTCCGCGGAAGGCATTTCTTTTGGAGAAAATGATGACGGTGGAACGATACCGGCGGGAACAGATGTAAACGGGAGAGATCAAGCACCAACAAAAATTACTGTTCGAGCAGTTGACACCAAGAGTGATCATATCCGTGGCGACAAAAATGCTGATATTACCATCGTAGAATATTCGGATCTTGAATGTCCCTTCTGTAAGAATTTTCACAACACCATGAAACAGGTGCTCGACGCAAACGCTGGGGAAGTGCGCTGGGTCTACCGTCATTTCCCGCTTGACTCACTCCACAGTCAAGCAAGAAGGGAAGCCCACGCGTCGGAATGCGCCTCGGAACAAGGGAAGTTTTGGGAGTTTATTGATCTCGTGTTTCAGGAAACAAAATCAAACGATGGACTTGATCTCACGAAGCTTCCCGACTATGCCAAACGCTTGAATCTTGATGTCAACCAGTTTAATGCTTGCGTGAATAGTGAAAAATACGCTTCTCGTATACAGAGCGATGAGACAGATGCCCAGACAGCTGGCGCGCGTGGTACTCCCTATAGCGTGATCCTTGGACCGAAGGGGCAAACGATTCCGATTTCTGGCGCCCTTCCGCTTTCCCAAATCAAATCTATGATTGACTCGATTCAATAGTAGAGAAGACTGCGACTCCTTTTTAAAATGCCTCTCGCATCTGGCGGGGGGCATTTTTTAGTGCTATACTGCGGAGTATGCCGATGTTGTCGTTATTAAAGAAGGATGGTAAAGAGGAGATAGAAGACATTTGTCTCTTCGGTGAAACTAATTTCCGCAATCAAATGCGGCGTTTTGGCATTAAACTAGACGATCGGCGGCGTCACATGTACGTAATTGGAAAAACCGGCATGGGAAAGACGACCATGATGGAAAACATGGTCCTCCACGATATTTATAGCGGGCATGGGCTTGGCGTTGTCGATCCACATGGAGACTTTGCGGAAAAGATTATTAATTACATCCCGTCGAAGCGGATCAATGATGTCGTATATTTCAATCCAGCAGATTTGGGACACCCGATCGGTTTTAATATTCTCGAGGTGAAAAACGATGAACAGAAACACTTGGTTGCTTCTGGACTCATGGGGGTATTTAAAAAAATCTGGCCCGATGTGTGGAGCGCGCGTATGGAATACATTTTAAACAATACCCTGTTGGCGCTTCTCGATTACCCGGGCTCAACTCTCCTTGGCATCAATCGTTTGCTCTCCGATAAGATCTATCGCCGCCGGGTGATTATGAAGCTCAAAGATCCGGTGGTCAAAGCATTTTGGGAGCAAGAGTTTGCAAGTTATTCCGAGAAATACGCGCAAGAGGCTGTATCTGCGATTCAAAATAAAATTGGACAATTTCTTTCTGCGAGCGTTATTCGAAATATGGTCGCTCAGGTAAAATCAACCATTGATGTCCGAGAGATCATGGATGGAAAGAAAATTTTTATCATGAACCTATCGAAGGGCCGCATTGGCGAAGACAATAGCCGCCTTTTGGGTGGTATGCTCATTACCAAAATTCAGCTTGCGGCCATGGAGCGTGTGGATACGCCCGAAAAAGATCGAAAAGATTTTTTTCTGTACGTCGATGAGTTTCAGAATTTTGCCACGCCAAGTTTTGCGAATATCCTTTCTGAAGCGAGAAAGTATCGCCTGAGCTTGATTATGGCCCATCAATATGTGAAACAGCTCGATGAAGTCGTGGGCGATGCCGTCTTTGGCAACGTGGGGACGATTGTCAGTTTTCGCGTTGGGGGCCCGGATGCTGAAGTTCTGGCTAAGGAGTTTACCCCGACATTCACTGAGGAAGATATCGTGAATTTGCCTAAATTTCATGTTTATTTAAAATTAATGATTGATGGTGTTGCTAGTCAACCGTTTTCCTCGATGACCATGGGACCGATCGGCTCGCCGACAGACAGCGCGGAAAAGGTGATTCGTGTCTCACGCGAGCGATACTCTGAGGTGCGCGATAAAGTGGAAGAGAAGATTGCTCGCTGGACTGGCGCTGATCTTGGCGAGGAAGATGCGTTTGGTGCGCCAAAAGAGCCACAACCACTCCGGGAGAAGCCGCCGCTTGCGCCGGTACCAGCAATGAAAAAACCAAAACCGGCCGCACCGGCTGTGTCGTTGAAAAACCTTCAGCCCCGCAAGCAGTTTGTGAGGAAGCCATAACCCCCCTTGACAAAGGGCTATAACTCGTGTATACTGATGGTCATAAACCAGCGTTGCGTATCTGCCTTGAGATTTTGTTCTCAAATGAATCGGGCCGAAAAGCACATGGGTAAAAAGGTCGATTCATTCAACGAACATGAGATCAAGGTATGGATCAGCAAAATCGGCAGATGTACCCGGTTGATCTCCAGTGTGGCGAATGCGGCAAGCAAATCACAGAGCTTCCGTTTCAGCCATCAGGAGATCGCCCAGTATACTGCTCTGACTGTCTTCGCGCTCGCCGCGGCAGCCGCCCTTCAATGGGTGGTGGTATGAGCCGAGGCCCGCGCCAGATGTACCAGGTGGATCTGACGTGCGCCGAGTGTGGTACACACATTTCGGAGCTTCCGTTTCAGCCATCTGGCGACCGGCCGGTGTATTGCTTCAACTGCAATAAAAACCGCCGAGGTAGCTTCTCGAACTAATTGTCGAGTGCTCCAAACACAAAACTCCTCTTTCGTAGAGGAGTTTTGTTGTTTACCACGTGTCCAAATCACCGCGTCGGCGAAAGAATACTCCTATACTGAGGAATAAAAGCACGATACCCGTGCCAATGATGATTTTTCTTGTCTTTGGTTCTGCCCACCAACCATTGATGATTTTTTTTCCTTCTCCTCCGTATATTTTTGTCGTACCCCAAAGGTTTTTCGCTGTCGTATATCCGGCCTCGGCTTTGCCTACCCATTCTTTCGTCGTTTGATACGTTTCTTCTATGGTACCAGCGCTTGTTGTCACCACATTGATAAATTTTTCTACATCCGTAAATGCTTTTCGCAGTTGTTGAACTGTCGCCGTGTTGTTTGCCGGAGGGACGGGGGTGACTGTTGTCGTCTGGCCCTGTTTTTCTACTTGAACAATCACCGGATCTGTTGACTCACTGGGCTCACTGGTTTGCGCTGTTCCTTTGGTGTCGGTTTTTGTCGGTTCGTTTGTGTTTTGATTTGATCCGACAGCAATCGGGACATCTCCGATGTCGTTCAACGCTCCTAATTCGAGCCGTGTGCGGTTGCCAGATTCATCAATCGCTGTTGCCTCGATGAATCTTGCCGTGAGCGTGTATGTGCCTTCTCGCGGAGTCCAGAGTGCCGCGAGTTGTTTTGCCTCCTCTTTTTTTAATTCGATGATATTCACGGAGTCTATCAGCTCTCCATTGGCGTAAAATCCGACGATGCCATCAAGTGAGTGGTAATTGTTATTGACCACCACCGTGTACATTCGTATTTGCTCTTTATTTTCAAAAACAAAACGAGAAAACCAAATTCTTGTGGATGGAACAAACCCCGCATCTGCCGCGTAGAGTGAAAAAGGAAAAAGCAGGGTAAAAGAAATGCCGATGAACAAGACGAATCGTGACATGTAATATAGTATAGCATATGAAAACGAGCCCCGAAGGACTCGATGCTATCTGATAAGAAGAAAGAACGCATGATAGAGAGACACGGCAATATATGAAATGACAACCGTGTACAGCCCCTTACGCGCAAAACCACGAGGGTCTTCCGCGTTTTTGTCTAGGAAAAGGAGCAAAATGCCAAAGAAAGATACAAGCGCGAGTTTTGCGGCGGTGAACGCAAGCGGGGATAGTTCGTACGCCGCCGCCATGAGCGGGTTGGCTTCAATCATCCACTTACTTTCAAGGAAGTAGATTGTTGCGATCAGATCAATGCCGTTTGCGATGATAAGGATCGCAAACAGCCAAAAGATTTTTCTTTGCGAGGTATTCATTGCTACCTCCTTTCTCTGTACTGTATTGGACTATGGGGGCAGAGGTTTGTCAAGCGATTGTCAGTCTTGAAAAAAAATTTTGTTTAGTATATTATTGCAGTGTTCATCATATTCGGGGGTAGCTCAGCGGTAGAGCAGTTGGCTGTTAACCAATTGGTCGCGGGTTCAAATCCCGCCCCCCGAGCAAAAGAAATTACTCCCATTTCGGGAGTAATTTCTTTTGCTCTCGTGGAGCCGGGATTTGAACCGGGAAGGGTTTGGGAAACGGGAGTTTCCCACCGTTGTCGGGGTGAGTACACGAGAGGGCGAGCCCTTTCGTGGGAGGAGCGTAGCGACGACTTCGAATAGGCCGCTCGGCGGCCGCCCGCCCCCCGAGCCACGTAGAATTGGGGCCGATTTCGGCGACAACGCGCCAGCCCTTTTTCGCCAAAAATTGAAGTTTTTTGCCTTTCACCATAACTTTTGAAGCCGGCATTTTTAAGAAGACTCGAATCTCTAATTTGGTCTGCTTACTTAACCACCAAAGTAAAATTTTCATTGTTTTGAGCCAACCATCGTGCGGACTTTATCTGGGGTATAATTGGAGGAGTGTAAGATAGGTCATAATCTTTCATTTTAATTTCTATTTTGGTATTATATACAAGCGCGATAATATTATGGATTTAGACAAATCTACTTATTCACCAATTAGGCTGTTTGCCTCTCTAGCGGTGGTTTTTTTGGTTACGGAATTCGGCGTGATACCGGTGCTGGGCCGCTCTCTGTTTGTGTCCGGTGTTGCAGAAGCAAGCATTCGCCTTTTCTTTTTGACAGCCATGAGTTTTTCGGTCATATATTTTTTTGGTTATGCGCCGTTCGTTAAAAAAATGATCTCTGGACAGGATATTGATGAAACGAGAAACGAATTTGTCTCTTTGGCCTCGCATCAATTACGGACGCCGCTCACCGCGATCAAACTCTTTTTGGAACTGTTAGAGAATGAGACGGTTGGACCACTGAACGCCGAACAAAAGGACTATGTGAAGGATCTTCAACAATCGACCGATAAATTGATTCGTCTCACCAATAACCTCCTCAATGTTTCCCGCATGGAAGCTGGTAAATTGGTCGTTGCCATCGAGCCGACGGATTTTGTCGCTCTGATTTCTGATGTCATCGATGAGCTGAAAAGCTGGATTAAAGCTAAAAATTGCAATTTTGCCTTTGTGAAACCGGAACAGCCCTTGCCGCTCATTCCGCTTGATGAGACGCTCATGAGGCAAGTAGTCATTAATTTAATCAGTAACGCGGTAAAATACGCCAGGTCCGGCAAAGGCGATGTCGTTGTTACATTGGAATCACAGGTCGATGGGTATTTGTTTTCAGTGAAGGACAATGGAATTGGTATACCAGCCGACATTCGCGGAAAGATTTTCAGAAAATTTTTTCGTAGCGATATTGCTGCAAGAATTGACACAACCGGTTCTGGCCTCGGTTTGTATGTCATAAAAATGATTGTCGAGTTAGGTGGCGGTCGGATCTGGTTTGAATCCAGCGAAGGTCAAGGGTCAGAATTTTTTGTAAAGTTCCCGCTCCAGGGGATGAAATCACGTACTGCTCTATGACAGAAAAAATGCACAACATTTTACTGGCTGAGGATGATTATTTTATTAAGAAAGCCTATACTGCCGGCTTGACGCATGCGGGTTTTCATGTGTTCGTGGCCGGTGATGGAGAGGAGGCGATGGCACTCATTAAAAAAGAGTCGCCGGATTTAATTTTGTTGGATCTTATTTTGCCCAAAAAAGATGGGTTTTGGGTTTTGCAGGAAATAAAAACGGACGATGCACTGAAACACATTCCCGTAATCATTCTCTCAAATTTGGGACAACCGAAAGATATTACTGAATGCAAAAAACTTGGCGCTGTGGATTATTTTGTCAAGTCGGACACACCACTGTTTAGGCTCATTGAGATTATTAAGAAGTACCTTCAGTCTCCAATATGACGATCACTTCAGAACAATTGACCCAGTTGCTCCTCGGCTCAAATGTTATGACCGAAACGCAATTGAACGAAGCGCAAATTGCCGCCACAAAAAGCGGTGTGCCGATCGAGGACTATCTGGTCGATGCAGGAATGATTTCCGACGAGCATGTCGGACAGCTGATTGCCAATCACTTGCGCGTGAATTATGTTGATGTGGCCAAACAGAAGATTCCGGACGACATATTGCATATGATCCCAGAAGCAGTGGCACGCGCGAAAGGTGTTATCGCCTTTGCGAAAGATGCGACGACGATCAGTATCGCCATGATTGATCCAAATGATCTGGAGATGAGACGGTTCGTGGAAAAGCGAAGTGGACTTATGGTGGAACCTTTTTATACGACAATAAAGAATTTTCGATTAGCGGCTTCTCGCTATCAAGCGAGCGCCGCAGAAGCAGTCCAGAAGATTTTGGATCGACTGCAGAGTCCGACATTAACCAAAAACCAACGAGAACAAAGTATTGTAGCGTTGGTAGACACTATCCTCCACTATGCCGAAACCAACGGGACGTCGGATGTCCATATTGATCCAATGGAAGAACAAGCCATGATCCGGTTTCGCATTGACGGTATTTTGAACGATATTTTGCCGCTGTCAAAAACGATACTCGAGATGGTCGTTGCACGTGTAAAAATTTTGGCTAAAATGCGCACCGATGAGCATCGGGCGGCACAGGACGGGAAAATGAGCTTTGTCATGACACAACCGGATGTCATCGATAAAAAAAATATCCCCATAAAGATTGATGTTCGGGTGTCGATCGTGCCGACCACGCAAGGCGAAAATATTGTTCTGCGACTGCTTTCTGCAACCAATCGCAGTTTGACGTTGGATGATCTTGGTTTGGCATCCCACGATGCCGCTCAAGTGAGAAAAGCCATCCAAAATTCCGTGGGGATGATTTTGGTGACAGGGCCGACAGGATCGGGGAAAACAACGACTCTGTACGGTATTTTAAAAATTTTGAACCAACGCAATGTCAATATCGCGACAATCGAGGACCCGGTTGAGTACGCGGTGGATGGTGTCACCCAAATTCAGGTCAACCCTAAGACAAATCTTACGTTTGCCAACGGACTTCGCGCGATTGTCCGACAGGATCCAAATATCATTATGGTTGGCGAAATTCGCGACCACGAAACAGCCGACATCGCGATCAATTCCGCCATGACAGGACATCTTGTTTTGTCTACGTTGCATACGAATAATGCGGCAACGACTTTGCCTCGGCTCTTGGATATGGGGATCGAGCCGTTCCTGGTTGCTTCAACCATTCATATCGCCATGGCGCAGCGTCTGGTTCGAAAAGTTTGTGAGAACTGTCGTACTTCTTTTGCCCCTTCAGACGAGGAAGTCGCCAGTCTCGCTACCCAGCCAGTGGTTCATGACGCATTTATCAAGCGTCTTGGTAATGAAGCGGCACTCTTAACCGTGCGTCTGTATAGGGGGGAGGGCTGTCGGCTCTGTGAAAACACAGGATATGTTGGGCGGGTTGGCATCTTTGAAGTTTTACAAATGAGCGCACGCATAAAAGAAGCAATTCTCACTCGGCAATCCAGTAGTCAGATTACGGCGATTGCCAGAAGTGAAGGGATGACGACGATGGTCGAAGATGGCATTGACAAGGTGATTCAGGGCGTCACTACAATTTCCGAAATTCTGCGTGTCGCTGGGAGTGAGTATGAGTAATTTTGATGGTACTCTTATGGATACAAAAAAATCAGCCGTGAAAAAAAGTCGTTGGCGATCGGACATTTCCTTTGGTGGATTTAATCAAACTCAGCGGGCGCTTTTTGCGCGAAATTTGTCGGTAATGATCAAGTCTGGTTTGACCGTGCTCGAAGCGCTCGACATCTCCACTGATTCATTATCAGGCAAACCAAAAAAAATTGTGCAGAGTGTGAAAGCATCCGTCGAAGCCGGTCAGCCGCTCAGCGCCAGCTTGGCCGCGTATCCAAATGTTTTTTCACAGCTCTTCGTGAATGCGGTGTATGCCGGTGAAACATCTGGATCGCTCGAAGTAAACCTTGAGCATGTCGCCGAGCAAATGCGAAAAGAAAAAGAGCTCGTTGATAAAATAAAAGGCGCAATGCTCTATCCGATTGTTATATTGATTGCCACATTCGCGCTTGGCATGGGGATTTCTTTTTTTATTCTCCCTAAAATTACCCCATTATTTCAAGGGTTGAATATTAAATTACCCATCACCACACGGGCGTTGATCTCGTTTGCGAATTTAGTACAAGCGCATGGCACCTTACTTTTTGCGAGTATCATTGCCTGTATTCTGATTTTGGTCTGGGTGAGTAGGCAACCATTCAGCCGACCAGTGACACACTGGTTTCTTCTTCATTTTCCGATTGTCAAATCAATTTCTCGCAATAGCAATATCGCCCGTTTTTGTCGAACGCTGTCGACCTTGCTCAAAAGTGGCTTGACGATCATTGAGGCCGTGAACATCACTCGAGACGCCATCGGTAATTATTATTACACGCACGCTCTCGATGATGTTGCTGGCCGTTTGAGTTCCGGTATTCCACTATCGCGTTTGCTCGCCTCCCACGAAACATATTTTCCAAAATTAGTAACGCGCATGATTGCGGTGGGTGAGGAGTCTGGCCAATTAGAAGATTCGTTGTCGTATTTAGCCGGTTTTTTTGAAGAAGAAGTTGATAATGACGCGAAAACACTTTCTACTGGGATTGAGCCAATATTGCTTATTATTATTGGCATCATTGTGGGCTTTTTGGCACTTTCCATTATTACGCCTATTTATAACATTACCGGTAATATTGGCCGTCAATCCTAGGGGGAGCTATGATGAATCCGAAATTCAAAACCGGATTTACGATGGTTGAACTTTTAATCGTGATCGGCATCATGGTCATTGTGGTTTCTGCCGGGGCATCCTTGTATAGTTCTCTACAGACCTCGACTGAGATCAATGAATTGGCGGCGCAGATCGTCCAGAATGTTCGACTGGCCCAAGGGCAAAGCCAGAGTGGACTGAACAACAATGAGCATGGTGTCCAATTTGAACCACACCGATATATTTTGTACCAAGGCGCATCATATGCTCTGCGTGATGTCGCATATGATCGAATATTTGACGTCGGGGAAGCACTCACCTTATCAACCACCATCGTCGACAATGATGTGCATTTTTTAACTGGTCTTGGTTTGCCGGTCAACCCAGGCTCCATTGGGACTATTACTATTGTTCACGCCGTGAACGGCAGCCGGTTCATTAGCGTGAATTCGCTTGGCGTGGTGGTGGAGGAATAATTTTATGCCGCCATGCAAATGTGGACAGTCATTGATCGAAGTTATCGTTGCCCTGGCGTTTTTTGCGCTCATAGCCGGGTCGATTGTCACCCTCACCATTGGTAGTTTCAATGGTTTGCAACTTGGCGCTGAGGAAACTCAGGCAGAACTTTTGGCGCAAGAGGGGATCGAAGCGATTCGCTCGGTGCGTGATGGCGCGTGGAATGAACTGACGACAACACCGGGCATCGTGTCGGTTCAGAATGGGCAGTGGGTAATGAATCCGGGCGCGTCTGAGCTCATCAATAATAAATTTACCCGCGTCATGACACTGGCAACGGTGTGTCGAGATGTGGCGAACAATATTGCTGTCTGCCCCGCAAACTCTATCGATGTCCAGACTCAGCTTGTCACGGTGAGCGTGCATTGGCAATCTCGCACTGGCATGACCAATACGGTGCAGCGTGTTGGCTATCTTAGCAATTGGGACTCAACCGATTGGACACAAACCGATTGGGCAGAAGGGCCCGACCAATCTCAATGGGCGTCTGTTTCTGGGTATGAAAGCGATGATGGCAATATCACGAGCTCGGTTTCGGGGCAGATGACACTCAAAGCGGACGAGAATGGTTGTGGTACTGAACATTGGAATTTTTTTCGACCAAGAGAGTACGTATACGACTCGGCTCAGATTGAAGTGACGGCTGGTGTTGCTCAACTTTTGAATCTTGGCGGGCCGGCCATTGATAGCCACACCATGGCTTTGTGGCATTTGGATGAAGCAAGCGGAAGAATCGTGGATGCTTCTGGTAATAGGAATGATTTCGTTCAGTACGTTGGTTCGCCGCTCTACGCACAGCCAGGGCATTT